>NZ_LWFI01001311.1:0-26506 GCF_001635735.1 Oleiphilus sp. HI0067 | reverse complement strand
GTTTCTCAAATGGAGTTAAATGGGGGCAGAGTAAAAATACCCAGACCCCAATTTTCTATTTTAATCTAACGTAAAACGTCAGACTTAATACTTGTAAGACTCCGGCTTGTATGGGCCGTCAACAGGAACGTTGATGTAATCCGCTTGCTCTTGGGTCAATTGCGTCAATACACCGCCGAAACCTTCAACCATGTCTTTTGCAACTTCTTCATCAAGCTTCTTAGGAAGTACTTTAACGTAAACGTTTTGTGCTTTCTCAGCTTCTGGAAGGTCTGCAAACTTAGCTTCCCAAAGATAGATTTGTGCCAAGACTTGGTTCGCGAAAGAACCATCCATGATACGGCTAGGGTGACCCGTTGCGTTGCCTAGGTTAACCAGACGGCCTTCTGCTAACAAGATCAAATGATCATTCTCAGCTTTATTGCGGTATACCTTATGAACTTGTGGTTTTACTTCATCCCATTCCCAGTTCTCACGCATGTAAGCTGTATCGATTTCATTGTCGAAGTGACCGATGTTACATACAACCGCACCAGACTTAAGTGCTTGAAGCATGTTTGCATCACATACGTTCGTGTTACCTGTGGTCGTAACGATGAGGTCAGTCTTTGCAAGTAATTCTTTATTGATGCCGTCTAGTGTTCCAGTGTTCACACCATCGATGAACGGAGAAACAACTTCGAAACCATCCATGCATGCTTGCATTGCACAGATAGGATCAACTTCAGTCACTTTTACAATCATGCCTTCTTGGCTTAGTGATTGTGCTGAGCCTTTACCTACGTCGCCGTACCCAATAACAAGTGCTTTCTTACCAGAAAGAAGGTGGTCAGTACCGCGCTTTATCGCATCATTCAACGAGTGACGGCAACCATACTTGTTGTCGTTCTTAGACTTTGTTACAGCATCATTTACGTTGATAGCAGGTACTTTAAGTGTACCTTCTTCCAGCATTTCTAGAAGACGGTGAACGCCTGTAGTGGTTTCTTCAGAAATACCGTGAATGTCATTCAATAGGTCAGGGTATTTTGAGTGAGCCATTTCAGTTAGATCACCACCATCGTCAAGGATCATGTTTGCGTCCCAAGCTTGGTTGCCATCTATTTCTGAAAGAAGTGTTTGCTCAATACACCACAAGAACTCTTCTTCTGTTTCGCCTTTCCATGCGAATACTGGAATGCCCGCAGCAGCGATTGCAGCTGCAGCATGATCTTGTGTTGAGAAGATATTACAAGAAGACCAACGTACTTCAGCGCCCAGATCAACCAGTGTTTCAATTAACACAGCTGTTTGGATTGTCATATGAATACAACCCATGATCTTTGCGCCTGCAAGAGGCTGCTCAGCTTTGTACTTACGACGAAGTGCCATCAATGCTGGCATTTCACCTTCAGCGATTTCAATCTCTTTACGGCCCCAATCAGCAAGACCAATGTCTGCTACTTTGTAGTCTGTGAAACCATTTTCAACAGCTTGTAAATTCGTGCTCATTATTTCTGTCCTTCGCGATTACGCGCGATTGTAATGTCTATAAACAAATAGTGTTTTAAACGCCTGCAGCAGCTTTAAGTGCGTCAATGCGATCTGTTTTTTCCCAAGTAAAGGCTGTGAATGTCTTCGATTTTTTCTCACCACCTTCTTCATACTCGTAAGTCACTTCTTCTGGTTCACGACCAAAGTGACCGTATGCAGCAGTGATTTGATACATAGGGTTCAGCAAGTCTAGTTGAGTCTGAATAGCGTAAGGGCGTAAATCGAATACTTCGCGGATAACTTTCGCAAGCTCGATATCGGAAATCTTACCTGTACCAAATGTGTTCACAGAAATGGATGTTGGATCTGCAACACCAATCGCGTAAGAAACTTGGATTTCACAACGATCTGCCAAACCTGCAGCAACAATATTCTTCGCTACATAACGGCCATAGTAAGCAGCAGAACGGTCAACTTTTGATGGATCTTTACCCGAGAATGCACCGCCACCATGGCGCGCCATACCACCGTAGGTATCAACAATGATCTTACGACCTGTCAAACCACAGTCACCAACTGGGCCACCAATTACAAAGTTGCCGGTTGGGTTGATGTGATAAAGGGTGCCCTCGTGCAACCATTCAGCTGGTAGTACTGGCTTGATAATGTTTTCCAATACAGCTGAACGTAAATCTTCCAAAGAAATACTAGGATCGTGTTGCGTTGAAAGAACAACGGCATCGATTTTTGGGCTGTCGCCTTCGTAGTTAATCGTGACCTGAGATTTCGCATCAGGACGCAACCAAGGAAGCGTTCCGTTACGACGCATCTCTGATTGACGCTGAACCAATAGGTGAGAGTAGTAAACTGGAGCAGGCATCAATGAAGGTGTTTCGTTCGTCGCATAACCAAACATCAAACCTTGGTCGCCCGCACCTTGATCTTCTGGTTTAGCGCGATCAACACCCATGTTGATATCAACAGATTGCTTACCAATACCGTTCAATACTGCACAGGTTTCACCATCGAAGCCAACGTCTGAACTGTTATAACCAATACCTGTAATGACATCACGAACGATATCTTCTAGATCAACATAGCAAGAAGTAGTTAGCTCACCTGCAACAACCGCCATCCCTGTTTTAACAAGAGTTTCGACAGCAACACGTGCATGCGGGTCGCGTGCGATGATGGCATCTAGCACTGCATCTGAAATTTGGTCAGCCACTTTATCTGGATGTCCTTCTGACACGGACTCAGAGGTAAAGATACTGTATTCACTCATTTTATTTTCCTTGGTTAAGGCCCAGTGAAAGTTAGTGTTTAATGTAGCGATAAATTTGTATTTGAAAGCCGTTACGTAGGCCGATAAATACAGATTCATCTTCAATGAACCCTACGGATTGGGTCCATTTCTTAAGTTCTGCTTGGTCAAAGCCAAGCCACAAATCGCCGCAATTTTCTTTTGCCCATGTTTGGTCGTGCTTGGTTAAATCGCAAAGCACTAATACGCCTTTATCATCAAGCAATTCTGCGCATTCGGCGATAAGACGAGCAGGAGTCGGAACATGGTGCAAAACCATGTTCATAACGATGCCTTGGTAACGTTGGTTTTGTTTTAAGAGTTGCTTGGTATCACCCTCAATCAACGAGACATTGCTTAGTTTTTTGTCAGCACAAAACGCACGCGCATATTCAAGCATTTGCGGTGAGGTATCGACAGCATCAACCTCATCGTAATAATCACCAAGCAAGGCGAGGAATTGACCTTCTCCGGGACCTACTTCTAATACTCGAGCGTCGTGAGTTGTGAGCCCAGCTTTCATCAATTTAAAGCTAGTTGGGGCATATTGCTGGTGGTCACAGATCAGCTCTTGCTGTTCTGCAAAACGATCAGCATTGCGATCAAAAAAGGCCGAAGATTGCTCAGCACGCTTTGACCGAATCTCTTGCATTTTTTCTTCGATATCAGGCTGCAACGCGAGCGCATCAAACATGCTGAATAGCTGCGTACAGGCGGCTGCTTCCGCGCCGTGTTCAGCGAAAATAGGGCGACGATAAAAAATAGAGTTGCCTTCACGCTGTGCTTCGACGAGTCCAGCTTTGCTAAGCACCTTTAGGTGGTGGCTCATACCAGATTGTTTGGTATCGAATATTTGCGTTAGTTCCAGAACACCAAACGCATCTGCTTTCAAACACTGAAGAATTTGAACGCGCAATGGATCGCCACATGCTTTCAGCTTTTGCGAGAGCTGATCAATCGCATTCGAAGCAAGGTAAAGATCGTTTGGGGTTTGGCTAATTTGATTCATGGATACAACTATATCAATAAACTTTGATATAGCAAGCCTATATCAATATATTTTGATATAGGCCTCTTTCGGGGCTTTTACTAAGTTTTTTCTGATCGAGTAGGGTGCTAACCAACAACGACGATAGTGATACGATCTTCTTGGATGCTGAATGTCTGATTAATGATTTGTTTTAGCACTTCGATAGCGGTTTCTTTCGAGCCATTCTGATTCTGCCAATTACCAAATGTGGCTTTCTTCAAAATTATTGATACCGCGACCTTATTGCTAGCACGTACTTCATTCTCAAATTCAGGCGAGAAAAAGTTAACTTCGATATGAGTGATCACCCTATGTTTCGAAAGAGGTGAAACAGTTGCGTTCAATAATTCGATGATCTTCTGGTTGTAGTCATTTTCGATCGTCTTAACGAGCGATCGTTTCTTTTGTATTAGATCGCTCGATAAGGCCTTTTCAATAATTTCCATGCGCTTAAGGCTGGTATCTGGATCTTCTTTATTTACGTTGAGATCAACTTCAATCTTTTTATGTTCAGTAACATTGCCAGATTCATCTGCATGAACGCTCCCTACCAGAGCTGCAGAAAGTAGTATGGCCAATGAAACCCAAGAAATTGAGAAATGGAAATTCATGGTAATACCCTCGGTAGTGTCATGCGATGTTTTCTCTATAGTCGTGATTTTATAGCTACGCATTAATCCCAATGCAACAACAGAAGCGTAATAAGGTGAATTGTGCAAAGTGAAATAGAAGGAGCATAGGGCATTGGGAATTTCTCTATCAAGTCCCGTTAATGTTGTTTAGGTGAAAGAACAGGCACGGGATCTAGATGTGTCGATTGCCTTTGTAGTCGATGGTCTACAGTTAGCTCGGTTAAATCTTCGGAGCACAGGCATGAGTTATCAACCACACTTTCATATTGTGTATGGCCATACTGGATATTCGGGTGAGTACAGCAATCTCAGAATGTTAGAGCAAATAAAAGACTTGGAGTTTGTCTCGCTGAGTAATTTAGCTAGCAGGTATCAGGATGGTTCTGTAGATGTTGCCGAAGAGCAGAAATACTTAAAAGCTGCTGATTTGATTATTTTTCAGTTTCCTTTTTATTGGTATAGCGTACCGCACAATTTGAAGCGATATATGGATGAAGTCTTTGAGCATGGTTTTGCTTATGGCTCTTCGGGTAATGCACTTCATGGCAAACGATTCTTGTGTGCTATCACAACCGGCGGGCCTGAAGACGCTTACCATCATGAAGGCTATAACAAGTTTGAAATGGCTGAGCTGCTTCGGCCATTAGAGCAGACAGCGAACCTTTGTGGAATGCATTATATGCCGCCCTTTATTCTTCACAGTGCACCTAATTTAGTAGCTGGCCGCATGGAAGAGCATGAACGCCGTGTTGCGGAACATGCTAAGGCGTATCGAGATTTAATTGAAAGGTGTCGTTGGAATGCAGATTTGCAAAAGGATGTGCATTAGTTCGTGTTTGTTTTTTGATGGTAAGCACTAGGCAGACTTGGGTACCTCTCCCTCGTCATTCCAAACAGCGCAGACTGATTTGGAATCTCTCAATTAATGCATGTAATTAGACAAAAGCGGCTGTTGAGTTACTCTGTATCTGGCGTCTGCTTACAATAAGTTGTCAGACATTGCTGCCTCAACAAATCTCAAGTACTTGTGGGAATAGCTGATCTATGTTGCTGCTCAGGCAATAGCCGAAGATGTTGACTCAATATAATCCATTGGATTATGCTTTGACCCATGCAAACTATTGTTGAATTACCAGAGTTTCAGAAACGCGCTTCAGATCTGTTAAAAGGTGAAGAGAAGACGAGCATTATTAATTACCTAGCTGCGCACCCTCAAGCGGGGAATATTATGCAAGGTACTGGCGGTATCAGGAAATTACGGTGGTCTGCAAAAGGAAAAGGCAAAAGCGGAGGCGTGCGTGTCATCTACTATTATCACAACGGCTCGATTCCGCTCTTCTTGCTTACTGTATTTGAAAAGGGTGAAAAGGCCAATCTAAGCAAAACTGAACGAAATGATTTGGCCAAGCTTACTACTTTACTTGTTAATAGTTATGGTGAATCAGATGTCTAATACGTTCGCAAGCATTAAACAGGGGCTCCAAGAGGCCATTGATTACTCTGAGGGCAAACTCAAAAAAGCGGTTGTGCATGAGTTTAGCCCTCTTGATGTCAAAGAGATTCGCGCGAAAGTCGGCATGTCGCAAAATGAATTTGCATCGGCTTTCGGCATTAGTGTGAGTACATTACGTCATTGGGAGCGAGGAGATCGAAAACCTCAAGGCCCGGCACTGGTCCTACTAAATGTCGTTGCTAAAGAGCCTGAAACAGTTCTTAAGGCTTTGGCATCATAATTGTTCGCTGATGCGCTTAAGGATCACGGGCGTTGTAATTACGCTATTTTGTTTACTTTAGTTGAAAGAAAAAATGGAATTAAACCTCTTTCAAGTCGATGCTTTTGCGACTGAGCTTTTTGAAGGTAATCCTGCCGCGGTATGCCCTTTACAGTCATGGTTACCGGATGACCTGCTTCAAAAAATTGCCCAAGAAAACAATCTTTCTGAAACGGCGTTCTTTGTAGAAACACAAAATTTCTTTCGTTTACGTTGGTTCACGCCTGAACATGAAGTCGATCTTTGTGGGCACGCTACTTTGGCTGCATCGCACGTTTTATTTAAGCATCTTGGCTATTCTGGCAAGGCCATTCGATTTCAGACAAGATGCGGCATTCTGGTTGTCGAAAGAACTGACTCTGGTTATGGCATGAACTTTCCTGCTGCAGTTCTAACGGAAACAACAAACCATGACATCCTTTCAGAGGCGCTAGGGATTGAGCCGAAAGCAGCATGGTCAGCTTCTGATTATATTGCCGTTTTAGATAATGAAGCCGAGGTCTTGGCTGTTAGCCCCGACTTTTTAAAACTCTCTGAACTTGACTTACGTGGGGTTATTGTCACTGCTCCTGGTGATGAGTTCGACTTCGTTAGTCGCTGCTTTTTTCCAAAATTGGGGGTAAACGAAGATCCAGTTACTGGGTCAGCACATTGTGAATTAGCGCCTTATTGGGGCAATAGATTGGGTAAAAGTCACCTTACCGCAAAGCAACTTTCCAAAAGAACAGGTATCGTTGAGTGTGAGGTGGATGGCAATAGAGTTGTACTTACTGGCAACGTGGTTGACTACCTGAAAGGTGTAATCAAAATCGACGTGTAGTCAATTTTTCACCCCAAGAGTTTTTAACGAGCACAACAATTGGCAGCTTGCTCGAAGGACTATGTACAAACTTCTCGTATGTCCGCATACTCAATGAACCGTAAATAATGTGGGATTGCAGACTTAACGCTATGACTTCCGCTTCTGTCTAACTCCACACATTAAGTTATTCAAGAAAGACTCTCGCCTTCGCAAGCACAACCAAGTTAGAGAGTGCTGCGACCAATGCTTATCGCTCATGTTGGTTTAAGTCAATTTTCCCCAATCAGCGAAATAATTTTCATCCACATCCCGAAAAGTAAGGTATAACTTACCATTCTGTTTAACATGATCTATTGCGGGACAAAATAAAATGAAATATTCGAAGCTGGGAAGTTCCAACCTAAACGTTTCAAGAGTATGTTTGGGTTCAATGACTTGGGGCGTCCAAAATTCTCAGTTAGACGCCAGTAAGCAAATTGAATATGCCATATCGCGCGGTATTAATTTTATAGATACGGCTGAAATGTATGCTGTTCCGCCGTCGCCTGAAACCTATGGCAAGACTGAAAAAATTATCGGTAACTGGATATCAGCGAATAGTCAGAAACGTAAAGACCTAGTGATTGCAACGAAGATCGCAGGAAACGGCTTACCTTGGATTCGCAACGGTGCAGATATTACTGGCGAAGCAATTATTGCGTCGGTTGATGCCTCGCTAAAACGCCTTCAAACAGATTACATCGACCTATATCAATTGCATTGGCCCAACCGTACTTCGCCACATTTTGCAAAGCACTGGCCGGGCAAAATTACTTTTACAGATGTGGATACGGAGCACCACTCAAATGAAATGCTCCAAATTCTGCAAGCGCTTAACGACTGCGTTCAGGCAGGAAAAATCCGTTTTTGTGGATTGTCGGACGACACGCCATGGGGCATTAATGAATACCTGTGCTTAGCTGAAAAACATTCCCTTCCGAAGATGACATCAATACAGAATGAGTTCAGCTTATTGCACACGAAAGATTGGCCTTACTTAATCGAAAACTGCGTGCATCAGGATGTCGCGTATCTTCCGTGGTCGCCCTTAGGTGGCGGTGTGTTAAGCGGTAAGTATATTGATGGTAAGCGTCCAGAGGGCAGCCGTTGGAGTATGTCGCAGAGAAATGGATTGTTCAGAGACAGTGAGCAGGTTCAGCAATCAGTGAAGCGTTACATAGAGATCGCTAACCAACACAACATGACACCTTCCCAGCTTGCGTTGGCTTGGTGTGATCAGGTTGATGGTGTTACCTCTACCATTATCGGAGCTACGACTCATGAGCAACTTGAAGAAGATATCGATGCTTTTAATATGACCTTGAGTGACGACACGCTTAAGGAAATTGCGTCGGTAATAAAAGACTACCCGATGCCGTTTTAGTCGATGACTTCGTTCAGCTTGCTCGACACGATAACGGGCAAGCTGCCTTGCGAAGAAACTAATTTATTCGAGGACTAACGAAAGGAAGTGATCGTGACGACTGAAGCATTACAGCAAGCGAATTTACGTCAGTTGTTTATAGATTGGCAGCGCGAAGTAAAAAAGGATCTGCTTAAGCGCGGAAGCTTTTGGACGCCCACTTTCGTTAGTCAGCCAATGATGGCGCGCACCGTAGTGCTCAGAGATTTATTGCGTGACAGTGATAATGCAGTAGATACACCTTTGTTTATCGTTCATACGGATGTGCGCTCTCAGAAATGGACGGAACTGGCCCGAGAGTCGTCTTGTGCTTTGCACTTTTTCTGTTCGAAACGGAAGTGGCAAATGCGAGTGCAGGGCGAGGCTGTTCTGAATTCGGCCGACGATGTTGCGCAATTACAATGGGATGGGCTTTCTGAAAGGTCGCGTCGTATTTATGCGCTAAAGCACACTCCAGGGTCTTCAGTGGATGACCCGAAGGCCGCTTATACGTTTGAATCTGAAGCGTCGGGATTTGCACATTTTGGTGTGATTAGTATTCGGGCTACAAAACTCGAATCGTTGCAGTTAGATCGCCCAGATAGAACAGATTATCATGTCCGAGCATCTTGGGATCTTGAATCGCATTCACTTGCTTACTTGGCGCCATAGTTTTTGGCACTCAATACTAATGGCAATCTTAAATTGGATAATGACGTTCATCTCATTGACTTTGATTTTATTCGTTAACCCTGTCTATATTATTGGAGAAAAGACTCGACTAGCCTTTATCCGATTCTAATAACAGTATACGTCATGCCCAATTTCGCGCATAGCTTTGGTAGTCGTGACCATGTACTAGGTTCGATTACTATATGTTTTATTGTTTTAAATTCAAATGCGCGAATGTCGCGAGACTCCCCCTGATATGTTCAGATTAGTAATAGTATCAGGAGTAAGTCTTACTTAAATTCGGCTATTTTGTATACACGCACTAACTATTACAACAAGAATATGATTTACGAAATATTACGGCATGCAGTACTGGTGAGGTATAACTAGTTAAGTCATAGCGGAGTGAGTATTAATTTTTTCGTAATTACTAACAGTAAGAAACCTAAATACTATCAAAGTATATGTGTACGGCTATACTCATACTGAAACATAGAGTGAGTTGCAGCATCCGTAAATAACATTTAGCTGGATCTTAACAGGTATGCGAGCGTAGTCATGGATCAGGTAATCGATGCAATAAACCATATTTTATGGGGTTACATTCTCATTTATGGTCTACTAACTGTTGGAATATTCTACAGTTTCAAACTTGGTTTTCCCCAAATCGTGCACTTCCCTGAAATGTTACGGGCCCTCAGCAGCAAAGGCTCGGAGGACTCAACCGGGATTTCGCCGCGGCAGGCACTCAGTGTTAGTTTGGCCTCGCGCGTCGGGACAGGAAACATCGCGGGCGTTGCGGTCGCACTCTATCTTGGCGGACCCGGCGCAATATTTTGGATGTGGATGGTGGCACTCGTTGGTATGTCATCCGCCTATGCCGAATCAACATTAGCGCAACTCTATAAAAGCAAAGGACCGATGGGTAACTTCCGAGGTGGACCTGCATATTATATTGAGCGTGGTCTCGGCAAACGTTGGCTAGGCATTATATTCTCCTTGTGCTTAATACTCTCTTTTGGACTCGTATTTAATGCGGTTCAATCTAATGCTATCGCCGGTGCAATGGATCAGGCATTTGGAGTTCCTAAACTAACGACAGGCGTTGTCATTGGCGTGCTCACCGCCATTGTTATTTTCGGAGGAATCAAAAAAATCGCTAAAGTAGCAGAGATTATTGTGCCGTTTATGGCAGCGACTTATCTTTTGCTCACCGTCGTAATCATGATCATTAATTATGCGACGGTACCAGATGTTATCTTGAGCATTGTTAAAAACGCCTTCGGGATTCAAGAAGCAGTTGGCGGCGTAACGGGCGGCGTGATGGTTGCTCTCCTAAATGGGATCAAACGCGGACTATTTTCAAATGAGGCCGGTATGGGATCGGCGCCCAACATCGCTGCAAGCGCGACTCCTGTGCCACATCATCCATCTAGCCAAGGTTTTGTCCAAGCATTTGGCGTATTTATTGATACCATTTGCGTCTGCACCGCGACAGCCGTCGTTATTTTGTTGTCTGGTATTTATCAGCCAGGTGTTGGGCCCAGTGGCGTTGAATTAACTCAGTTAGCCCTCGCACAGCATATAGGCGAAACCGGTTTCATTTTTATTGCTGTCGCCATTTTCTTCTTTGCTTTCACATCAATAATTGGCAATTACTCGTACGCTGAAAATGCAATGATTTTTCTTGGGGTGCAATCGACAAAAGGTTTGATCGGTATACGGATTGGTTTAATTGCAATGGTTATTTGGGGTTCGATACAAAGCGTTGAGACCGTATTCAACACTGCCGATGCATCGATGGGTTTAATGGCCATTATTAACCTGGTATCGATTTCTTTGCTTTCTGGGATTGTTTTAAAGCTCACGAAAGACTACATAAAGCAGAGAAAGGCTGGACTAGATCCAACCTTTCACGCGCCTGACCATCCCGAGTTATGTCAAAATGTTGATCAAGAAATCTGGACGGACCCTAAACGAGTTAGCGTAAAGCCAAATTAACGCAGGCTAAAGCAAGATCGTTTACAGCTAGGCTTGCAGAGCATAAGGCTATCGCCACAACTAGTCAGTGGGCTGTTTAACTTTACGTAAGTATGGCTTGACCGTTTCCCATCCGTCCGGATATTTTTTTTCAGCCTCGTCATTAGAAACAGCTGGAACAATTATGACATCCTCACCATCCTTCCAATTTACTGGTGTGGCGACTTTGTGTTTAGCCGTCAACTGCATCGAGTCTAGCACTCGCAGAATCTCATCAAAGTTACGTCCCGTTGTCATTGGATAAGTCAGCATAAGCTTGATATTTTTATCCGGTCCAACGACAAAAACAGACCTAACTGTTGCATTGGTCATTGCCGTTCTGCCTTCTGCTGACCCCTCTTCATCCGCCGCAAACATGTTATAAAGTTTTGCGATACTCAGATCCGTGTCAGCAATAACAGGATAGTTGACTGTCGTACTCCCTACTTCTTCAACATCTTTAATCCATACATGATGGTCATCGAGAGGATCAATACTCAACCCTATAATCTTGGTGTTACGTTTTTCAAATTCTGGCTGAATTCGCGCCATGTAGCCAAGTTCTGTTGTACATACAGGCGTAAAATCTTTTGGATGTGAGAATAGAACTGCCCATCCATCTCCAATCCACTCGTGAAAGTCGATCTCCCCCTGCGTCGTGTTTGCTGTAAAATTTGGTGCTTGATCATTAATTCGAAGAGACATATTTACCCCGCTATACCTGGTATTTTGGTTTGGCTTGTTAAGCTATTGTTTCATTAGGCTTCTAATAAGATTGAGACTTATTATAGGTAGCGCACCATTAAAGCACATTTTGTGAGCCGAACAGGTCTCTCTTACTTCCCTTCAGACAGAATATGATTTTAAATTTACAAGCGCAATACGACTCAACGCCTTATTTGTGTGAACTACTACAACAAAAATTGATCAGGAATACTCCAGTTATTTCGGTAACTTTTTCAGCAACCGGCGGCATGGTTGTCTACAAAGTCTATTAACAAAATTCTTGAAAGGTCTTATAAATGCGCGGTTCTAACTCGTTTTCTTGTCTACAGCTTCTGGCAGTCTTTTTTAGTCTCACTGCCTACTCACTGATCGATGTTAAAATTGAAAACTCATCAATTTGTTCAAATAATAAAAGCAAACAGGTAAGTCTATGAACGCTCTTCAGAAGCGTATGGTCGGGCATGGCGCGATCATTATGTTAATCGGTCTTATTGCTGGTATCGGTTTAGTTATGAAACTGATAGGCGGCTTTGAGATATTTCCTAATTATATTGTGCAGTTTGAACTATTCGGTAGCGATCGCGGATGGGCTCGAGCTCATGCGGGTGGCTTGATGAACGGTTTAATGATCTTTGTTGTCGCACTGTTGCTATGGGGATTGAATGCACCAGAGCGCCTAGAGAAAAAGCTGTTTTGGATGATTGTAGGCGCGGGCTATGGCAACACCATGTTTTATTGGGGCGGGATGCTTTCGGCAAGTAGAGCTTTGACCTTCGGTGATAATCGACTCGGTGAAACCAATATATGGGGCATTTTAGGATTAGTGCCAGCGTTGGTGTTTAGCTTTGTTTCGTTATATTCCTTTTATGTTCTTGCGCGACATGCTTTTTCAGAAGCTAAGTCATAAAACCTCTCGGTAGCGCTATGGTGCTTATTGTATACAGACCTTGTTATAGGAGGAACTATGTCCGAAATAAAACAATTAGAGGCGGACTATTTGATCATCGGTGCTGGTGCGATGGGATTGGCATTTGCTGATGAATTGCTCAAACACGACAAACAAGCAAGCATCGTGTTTGCAGAGCGTCGCGGCATGTCGGGCGGGCATTGGGTTGATGCCTATGATCACGTTAAGCTTCATCAGCCAGCAATAGCTTACGGGGTGAACTCACTTGAGTTAAGTGAATCGAAAACAGACCTTTCTAGTCGCCCTCAAATCATTCATTACTTTGAACGTATTTCTAAAAACTTAGTAAGTACTGGGCGTGCACGCTTTTTATTCAAATGTGATTTTGTGGGTGAGCAGCCACTCGACAAGGGAGCAATCGCGACGGTTGCTTCCAACATAGACGAAGGCGTGTCGTATCGAATCCACGTAAAGCGCAAGATTGTCGATAGCGGTTATATGCGTGTCGAAGTACCTGCGACGCATCCACCACGTTATAAAGTGGATGGGGACGTTCAGTTAGTCGCACCCAATGCGCTGACTAAACTCGAACGCTCTTTTTCTAAATATGTGGTGGTTGGTGCCGGTAAAACTGGGATCGATGCCATTTTATATCTTCTTGATAACGGTGTGATCCCAGAACGCATTCAATGGGTAATCTCGAATGACATGTGGATGTGGCCGCGTGAGATGGCCGCCCCGAATACAGTGGGCGACATGCTGTCGGGGCAATTACAGGGCCTAATTGATAATGCTGAAATTGATGATGCGTTTTTGCAAATGGAACGCGAAGGCATTGTATTCCGCCTCGATAAAAATGTGCAGCCGACCAAGTGGCGATGCGCTACGGTAAGCATGCCAGAGCTAGAACAGCTTAAATCAATCAAACAGGTGTTGCGCAAGGGCCGCGTTGCCCGTGTATCAACCACGCATTTGCATTTTGAGTCCGGCGAGGAACAGGCACTCTCGCGCAACGCTTTGATTGTGAATTGCAGTGCTAATGGTCTCGCTAAACGACGTGCGAAATCGATTTTTGCGGATGGTCATATTACCTTGCAACCTATCTTAGTTTGCCAGCAAGTATTCAGTGCAGCATATATCGGCCGATTAGAAACAAGCTCCTTAAGTGATGCCCAGAAAAATGAAGTTTGTTTCCCTGTGCCTCACCCAGAGAATGTTGAAGATTTACCGTATTGTATGGTCAACAGCTTTGAGAACTTGGTGAAAGCCACGCGGATTATTCCGTGGTGGTTGTATCGGTCGCGTCTCAACTTGTTGGCACAAGCTCCACTGTTTATATTGGTGAAGGTTTGGTTGCGTATCCAAAGGCAGCTACCTCAAGCAAGGCGTGCGCTAGACCAAGTATATGTACACAATCAATTGGAGCCGGTTCAACAGACTCAGCAAGATGCGAAACGGGCTTAGGTGCAATGTTTGGTCATAAAAATACCCAACTAGTTGTGTGTTGTGTGATGAGCAGCTTGGGTACAGAGTTGAATTTAACTCAGGCTAGCGGGATACTTCCACCTCCAAATAAATAAGCTCTCACGCCCATGCAGTTATCAGTTCAAAAGTTACTTAACCGCTTAACGCTTCGCCAGCTACAGATATTTAAAGCCGTTTATGAGACGAGTGGTTATAGCAAAGCTGCTGATCAATTAGGTTTGTCTCAGCCTGCCGTGAGCTCTCAAATTAAACTGCTCGAAGAAGCCTTAAATGTTCAGTTGTTCGAGTTTGTCGGGCGCAAGTTGTTTGTTACTCCCGCTGCCGAGATGGTGGCAGAAAGCTGTGAGTCGATCTTCGAGCAACTGCGTAAATTGCAGAACGAGATACACAGCTTAGAGGGACAGGTCTCTGGTGATTTGCAGATTACAGCCGTGAATACGGCACAGTACATCACGCCTTACGTACTTCGACCTTTTCTTGAACAAAATCCTGCGGTGAACGTTCAAGTTAGTGTCGTAAACCGAGCAAAGGCGATCGAGCGGCTCAATCGTAATGAGGGCGACCTCGTTATTATGGGTATTGTTCCGACTGAAAAGCCATTCTCATCGTATCCGTTTTTAGATAATGAATTGATACCGGTGATGTCTCCGCAGCATCCCTTGAGCCAATTAGAAACATTGGGCGCTGAAGAGTTTTTTGGTTCTGGTGTACTGATTCGTGAGCGAGGTTCGGGTAGCAGACTTGCTTTGGAACAGCACTGTCAGGAGCATGGTTTGAAGTTAAAACCAAGTATGGAGTTTGGTTCAAACGATGCAACAAAGCATGGCGTCTTGGCAGGCTTGGGCGTCGCGGTTTTGCCTAAGCTCAGTGTGATTAGCGAACTTAGACTTGGGGCCTTAATTAGCCCTGAATTAGAGGGTTTTCCGATTCGTCGTACCTGGTGTTTAGTTCACCCTCGTTCTAAGCGGCCCTCAATTGTCGCACGCCAATTCATCGACTTCGTAGATGAAAATCTTGCGAGTATTCAAGAAGGCTTTGCCAAAGCGGGTTACGAAACCAATATGGTTATGCTGTAACAATAACGCCAAAAAACTGCAATAAAAAAGACACATACCGCGCACATTATTGCTCTGAACTACTGTTATTACTTCGGAGATAAAATAATGAAACTAAAGCTTCTTAGCGCTGCCATCCTTTCAATTTCAAGTGTCACTGCACATGCTGGATCTTTTTCTTTGGTCACCAATGGTGATGACTCGGGCAAGGGGTCTTTGCGTGACGCGTTGGAATCTCAGAAAGCACGAACGGTTTATATCATGCCGGGCGTAAACATGATCGAACTAAGCGATACGCTCAATTACGACAGTCAGAAATCATTGCGTATTTTTGGCTCGGGTCAAACCGTGAAATTGCCAAAGAATGCGACCCTGTTGTCGATCAATGAAGGCGCAAACCTTGCGATTAGCGATCTTACGCTTGAGGGTTTAGTCGATACGTACAGCATTGAAAACCGCGCAGATTTGAACGGCGAGCTTGCCGGCAAAGGTATTTTTATCGATGTTCGTGATGACCAAACTGGCACCGTCAGCCTAAGCCTAAAAAATGTGACGGTTCAGGGCTTTGCTAATCATGGCGTGCATGTTTCTGACTGTAGCCTTTCTGACGCCTGTGGAGCTGGATCGAGTGGTGCAGGTGAAGGTTCAGAAGCTTCGATTCAGGTCACTATGATTAATTCTACGATTAATGACGTTGGCAACGGTAAGTTTGACGCAGACGGTCTACGTGTTGATGATCGTGGTGCGGGCGATATTATTTTTTACTCTCGCAATTCTACTTTCCAAAATGTGGGTGCCGATGGCGTTGAGCTTGATGAAGGTAACGAGGGCAACATTTATGCTGACGTTGTTCGTAGTCAGTTTTTATCAAATGGCGCGTATTGCGATCCGGCATTGTTCCCAGGCGTTGAGGCTGATGGTGAATTTGAACCTGGAGAGCTAATGGAAGCAGATTTAGCTATTCCGTCAGGTAGCTTAGATGATACCTGTATCGAAATTGCTATCGACTTGTACGAAGACGGTTCGATCAAAGAATACGAGTTTACGCTTGATCTTGATGATGGAATTGATTTGGATGAAGCGGGCGATGGCAGCATATATAGCTTTATGTCCAAGAGTTTGATTAGTTTAAACCTTGATGAAGGCGTCGATTATGATGAGGTCGGAAATGGTGGAATCGATGCAGCCTTTATTCGTAACCGTGGTATCGAGAACAATGATGATGCATTCAAAATGTCGGAAGAAGATGCTGGTGATTTGAGCGTGTTTGTTCGTCGTACAGATGCCTTTAACAACGGCGGAGAGGGTTTCACTTTCGAGGAAGAGGGCGAGGGCAATGTCGATGCGTTTGTTATTCGTGTGAATACAGCGGGTAATAAAAAAGAGAACAAAGATGGTCTTGAAGTCGTACAAGAAGACGAAGGGCAGGGAACGCTTCGTTTGATTCGTTCTAACATTGAAGACGGCATAAAACTAGAAGGCGTAGAATTAAAATAGCGGTCTATGAGCATAAAAATGCCTCGCTACTTAGCGGGGCTTTTTTGTATTTAGGGTTTGTGTTTTGTTGTATTTAAGACATGAAATGTTTCAATGTATGATAGTGAAAAAATATCGGAGTAAATGAAATGTTTCGGGTCAGTGTTGTGGTGATTTTAGTTGTTTGGATCGTTGGATGTGCAAGTTCTCCGACCGGGCGTCACCAGTTAATTTTAGTCAGTGACGCGCAGATGAATCAGATGGGCGCAGCGAGCTTCGATAAGTTAAAGGAAGGCAACGATAAGCTGGTTGTTGGCAAACCATTGGCGTACGCCCGCTGTATCAGCGATGCGATTTTGATTGCTGACCAGAGAAATCCAGCCGATTGGGAGGTCGCGGTTTTTGAAGATGCTAGCCCTAATGCTTTTGCGTTGCCGGGTAAAAAAATTGGTGTCCACACGGGTATGATTTCGCTCGCTGAAACTCCTGATCAGTTAGCGGCGGTAATCGGTCACGAAATTGCCCATGTTGATGCACGCCATGGCGCTGAAAGGGTCTCGTTAGCAATGACGAATCAAGTTGCGCAACAAGTCGGAGCTATAGCGTTGGAAGGTGTCGAGTATAAGCCTGAAATACTTGGCGCATTAGGTTTAGGTGCGCAGTTTGGTGTGTTACTCCCATATAGTCGTGCGCACGAGACTGAAGCTGATTACATTGGCTTGTATCTGATGGCCCAGTCTGGCTTTGACCCTAGCGAAGCGGTTGCTCTTTGGCAGAATATGAAGAAAGCATCAGGCGGCAAAGCTCCTGCGGAATTTATGTCTACACACCCATCAAATGATCGACGCATTAGGGATCTAGAAAAGGAACAAAACGCGGTTGGAGCTATCTATCGTGCCGCGCTAAATCGTAAACCTGCGCCAGTATGTCGCAAACCCTAGCGATAAATTAAGCGCACTCTGTGGCTACATAACTACACGCTCGCTTACAAAAAATCCGCACTTTTTTGTAGTGCGTATCACACTAAACGACTATCTATTGCGTAAGTAAAGTTGACTCAATAACTTCGTAGGTGATGCTCATGTCAAAGCGCTTGGTACGTATTCTTGTTTGGAAGTTATTTGTTGCACTGCCATTAGTTTCGAGTGCGCAAGCAGGCTCTTTAGACGGTTATTTATTTGATACCCGTCCAATACTGTTATTTACAAGTTCAGAAAAACATCCAGCATTGAGAGAACAGCTGAAAGCATTTGCACAGTTTGAGTGTGAGTTTTACAAGCGCGACATGGAGGTGCTGACAATCGTTGGTGATGGACACAGCATTGTCGATGGAGCAGCACTATCGAACGAAGAAGTTTCGTTTTTGAAAGACGAATTAGATGTTGGACCTTATAACGAGCTGCTCGTCCTTGTTGGTAAAGACGGGAAAGTGAAACTTCGCGCTCACATGCCGCTGAAGGCAAACGACCTTATACGCTTAGTGGATGCTATGCCCTTGCGTCGTATAGAGAAAGTGAGTCGTCCTCAAGTAAGCTGCCACGCAGCATAAGGTTTATTCCTCAATTACTTGCTCACAGAAGCTCTGTGAGCAAAATTCCCAAGCTATAGCGCTGCACACGATAATCGTAATCGATCATACTCTCGCCGTAGCCGTCAAAATACTGTACTAGACCACGTAATCGACCATGCAGTGGGAAGCTATAATTGAGTTCGACGGCGCCTTTGTGGGTGCTGGTGTTGGCGCGAATAATACTAGCTACTTGATAGTTATCGCGCTTGTATACTGCAGTGAGTTCAAAGTGGCCGTAGTAGTCCTCGATATCGGGGTTATCGTCGCCTTTGGCGGGTGGCGGCGTTGATGGATCTCCATCATCCTCTTTCGCGTCTTCAGGTAATCGATACCATGGTTGAAGATACAAAGCCCAGCGATTCGTAGCATAACCAAGACCGACAAAAGCGCGATTCCAACTTCTGCTCAGTAACTGGCTTCGCCCATTACTTTCATGCTCAATGCCTGTTCTAAAAAAGAATGCTCCGTCGATGTCATCTATATAAAACGGCGTTTGATAGAAGATTTCTGGTCGATAGTTTGTTTCACGGAAGGGTGCAGAGATATTACTGTTATATGCTTGCCAAAATGACTTCGAAGTGAAACCAAAATAAATACCATCGCCGTCATTAAATAAGCGATCTTCAAGTAAGGGCACTTTGAAACTGATTTGTAGTTTTATTTCATTGTGTTGAAATGGTTGTTCATCTCGATAAGTACCAGCTGCTATCCAGGGTTCGTTGTTTGGGGATTCTTGATGGCTTATTGGCAGAATATAGTTTCGCCTATGCGGGGTAATGACAAAGGAGAGTTTGTCAGTTTGTTGTTGCTGTATAAATCGTTCTGGAACATCTCTATGTTTAGTGTATTCGGGCTGTTCATCTTCGCTAATAGTTTCTTCGGCAAAGCTATTAAACGAAAGCAGGGAAGAAGCTAATAAAAAAGGCAGTAAGACAGATATTCTGGCGATTAAAGTCATGGTGTAAGCGATAGTTGTTAGTTATTGCGACTTAGTAAAGCACAACAATTAAAAACAGCCCATTGAATTAGGGGCTAAAAAGTTTAAATTTTGCTTACTTTCTTTCAGCTATCGCGCCTTTGCCTACACCCTCGTATGCTTTCACGAGATAGTGGTTGTTTGGATGTTTCGCGAGGCACTGGTCTGCAATGTATGCAGCGATTAGTTCAACGGTACTATCGGTGTCGATGATATGAACACGTTTAGATGGTAGGGTTAGTTTGAAGCGACCCTGTTGCGCGGTGTAACAGAAACTCGTGTGTTCTTTGCCATTGATATCGAGAACTTTCTTTACGTCCTCTTTTGTGCCGATATAAATGTTTCGGAAGCACGCACTCCAGTAATCTTCTAATTCAGAACTGCGTTTGTGATTCTCAAATATCTCAATTTTAGAACGATGGCCATGTACGATGCGTTGGCAATTGCCTAAGTGTTTCTTTAATCCGTGGCTGTAATGATAATACGCACCTTCGATTTGCTCTTCATAAAGCTTAAGCGTAACGCCAGTCACATTGCTTGGCAGTACATCTAGGATCTTATCTTCAAGGTATTTAGAGATGCTTTTCGTGTTGACTGTTTTGGCGTCAAGCAACACGACAGAGTCTTTCGGCGACTCATGTTCAAAGTGACCGAGCTGAGAATCCCAATTTAGACGGACTTTATGCTGAGATTGCTCGATCGACAGGTTTTTCAACTGTGTTGAGATAACAAAACGATGATCAACTTCGGTATCTATGAGTTGTTTAATTTGCTTTTTAACGTCACCAAAATCAAACACCATACCTTGATCATCAAGCTCGCCCTGCAATTCAATATCAACAATCCAGCTTTCTCCCATAATGCCGCGTTGAGCGTCGAAATATGAGAAGTCGATGACTGTTAAATTTTGAACAAAAAGGCGGTTCATGGCGAATCCTGTTTGGTAACCAAATGGTCAATGAATAGCGCTGCGGAGTCTACCAAAGTGTAGGTTTAAAACCACTTATTTCCCAATCAAACTTACACTTTTAATGCAGCGCGCTGGAGGATACTCGCTTGAGCGTAGTTTTGGATGACCTGTTTGGCTAGATCATTAATCAAATTGTCTTCAATCGTGACTGAAAGGCGTTTATTTAAAACTGTTAAACTGGTTTGTTCTTCTTCTGCCAGATCTGCTGGAGGAGCGTAATTATTATGGACTAACTTGTCGCATAATGAATTAATTGGAAACACGCGATAACTGCAATGCATTTCGCGATCTATCTTTGAAGCAAACTGACCATAGATGTCTTGCCCATGGGCGTTTGTTCCATCAAGCGACACCGGAGCTCCAAAGTGAACATGTATCTGCCCCTTACTTCCAATAATTCCTGTGAGTGTTTCGAACTTGTCGCTAGCGAGTTTCTCTTCAACAGTGCTTTTAGACTGTGAGATGATGCGCTTAGCTTTAATCTGATCGCAAGGGTCCCATTCGTATGAGAGCGTGATGGGGACAATTTTTAGTGCGTTAAGGTATTCGAGTTGTTCCGTTTTTGGCTTGCTTAAACTCATCATCTTGATGAGTGCAGGGTTAGTCGTATCAATATTATTAATCGCACGTCCTTCTCTTTGTGCGAGCCATACACTCTCATTAAAGGTATGGATAATCTCAGAGATATACGACGATTGCAGTTTGAGTGATCGAAGCAGTGCTTTTGGTGATGTGACCGATCTATTCACGCGAAAACATTTATTGAGTAATGCCATGCGCGTTGCGGTTTTACTAAGCAAGAGGTTATCGCCAATTGCACTGTGTACGGTAGAGCGGCCATCGTTGTATAGCGCGGTATTTATCAGTACTGGATCTAAAACAATGTCTCGGTGATTCGAAATGAATACATAAGGCGTGTTTGGATCGAGTTGGTCTAAGCCTGTGCTTGTTAAACTTGAATAAGTCCCTTCAATTTTTGGAACTAATCGCGTTATGAGCCAGTCTTGTATTTCTGCGATCGTTGAGCATGCATACAAATCTGTTGTATCGAGTGTTTGGCCCGGAAATAATTGGCCGAGTACAAACGATAGGCGAGTGCTGTCGTGTAATTCCTGCAGTATGACGTCGACTTCTGAGTCGTCAAAGCAACGGACACTTTCGTATAAAGACTTAAAGGTTTGATCGAAAAGCATGCTGGGATCAGTATTATTAACGTTGTTCTTACTCTTACTATAGACAAATAAAATGCAGAGTGCTGTTTTCATTCAATTTGCAAAGTACCCCGTTCTAGGAAACGTAAAGACACGCCTTGCTCGTTTCGTTGGTGAGCAGGGTGCTCTTGACGCCCATATTCGTTTGACGGCGGCGGTTAACCAACAACTGAATCGGTATGGAGAAACCCGAGACAAGGTTGATGTAAAGTTGGCACTTGCGAGCGGAGGCGGTATTAGTCATAAAGAGTGGATCGATTCTCTCACTTTTGATTATTGTCTTGAGCAACCTAGTGGCGATCTAGGTGCAAAAATGCAAAGGGTTATGTTCGATGCCCTAGAGCATTATGACTATGCCTTTATTGTGGGGAGTGATTTTCCAGTACTCGATGATGACTTCTTACAGCAAGCAATCAATTCGCTTAGCAATCATGATTTTGTATTCGCGCCAACAGAGGATGGAGGCTTTGGCTTAGTCGGGCAGAGAGCATGCGGATTTACATCATTTGGTGAAATCGAATGGGGCACCAATCGCGTGCTTGAGCAAGTTCAAAATCGCATGACAGAGCTTGGATTTAGTTTCTCGCTATTAGATAAGCGTTTTGATGTCGATGAATTAGAAGATTGGAAACGCTGGCTTCAGAGCGACTATAGCTAGTCGCTCTTTACTGAATTGAGATAGCTTCAACTATCTACGTTATCGCTGCTAGTTAATGGCTACCAAGTTTTCTTACGAAGACATCGAGCATTTGTTCTGCTTGTGCGGCTCTGCGAGCGCTTGGTCGCGGAAACACTGAAATCAGTCCCGCGTTTTGTATTAGGTTGAACGCTTGTTCAACGGTATAGAAGTGTGCGTTGTCATTAAACAATATGTCTCTACACCCAGACGCACTGTAGAAGAATGGGCTTTCAAGAAGCTTGTTCCATAACCCGCTTTCTTTTTCCAACAGGATCGAGCTTCTAATCAGTCGAATATTGTCTAGGTTTGCTTGCATGCCGCGGGCTTTTACTAGCTCGGTGAGTACACCAGTGATCTCTCTGTGTTCCGTGCCTGGGCAGTTAATGCGCGCAACGCCATCATCATTTAACAGGTTGATCCATGCGTCTAGCTTTGAGAAATCAAAGCCTTGCCCAAACTCGATATAATCAAACTTTTCGATGTCTTGTGGTGGTAGCGCGTAGTCAGCAACAGCGAACTCAAGATTATCACATGCGCTATGTTGAGTACGCATAAGGGCATAGGCCATGTCTATTTGGCTCGCGTCAGCGCCTAGGACAGAAACATTAGTGAACTGATTGGCGTAGTCGAAGGCCTTTTGGCCAGAACCGCAGGCAAGTAATAACACGCGAACAGTTTTACCTTGCCAACTCGAAGGTGGAAGAGTTGGTGCCAGCTTTTGTTTCAAGGTTGCGTAGAAGTCTTTCTTCTGAGGAGTCTTGATCGCCGCCCAGCGCTCTTTGCTTCTCGGAAGGCCGTTCTCTAACAGTTCCGCCATCGTTTGACCAAACAATGTGTAGCGAGCATGATGCTCTTTGCTTAGTTGATATAGCGACACCTCTAACAGGCTTTGCATGGCGATTGGCCAGTCTTCTAAGTCGTAGCGTAGTAAGTCAAACGAGAAGCTCTGCACGTAGACTGCTTCGTACATACCCAAGAGAATTAATGCGCCTGAAATATCATCTATATCTGCCTTTTCGTAGCCGATATTCGTTGCGATCTGAAGCTGTATTGCCTTGATATGGTTTTGTTCTTCTTCTGTCGCTATGAGTGCGTAGTCGGTGTGGGATGCGTAAACACCAATTGCGATTGCGCAGGCTTGAAGCTCAGTTCGAAGAGTTTGGTTGATCGCGCATTCTGAAAAGATTGAAAGTCGAAGTAGGGTTACTAACTCTTCGAAATGTACGCTAGGTACAACGCCGGTCTCTAAGATACAGAGAAGCAATTCATCTTGAGCAAGTACATCGATGTCTAGTGCGGCTTCAGGATTTGTTAGATCATATTTATGCGTGATCAACTGCCCAGCGAACTCAATCAAACGACGCGTATCGATATCTTCTAGACGAAGCAGGTAATTAAGAAGCAGCTCTAACTCAACGGTGTAGGTATCGCATTGAAGATTCTCGATGCACTCTGTTATTTGGTGATGAATTTCTGTGCTTGTATGGCCATGTGCCAAGATACTGCGGTAGTGCAAGAAAGCAGCATCATATTGTTTGGTTTCGAGTAAACAGAATGCGATACCGGTAAATGCAGGCAGAGAGCTTGGCTCAAGATCGAGCACTTTATTGAATAAGGCTTGCGCTTGTGAATAGTTGCCTAGGAGTGCTTGGGCATTCGCATTGTTTAGCAGGTAATTCGCATTGCTTGGCTCAAGCATGCCGGCGCGCTGAAAGTATTCATTCGCCAGCTCTGTTAAGTCCAAATCAAAGCTAATCCGACCGGCAAGGTTTAAAGTTGCCGCTCCTGGAATGTCTTGCTCGATTACTTGTTCGATCTGGACTAGTAGTTGATTCAGTGCGGTCGTGCGTATCGCATCGCTAGAACTAAGTGCGGCATTTATCGTGTTGTAGTCTTGGTTGATCTGTATGACTCGTCGAGCTAGATCTGCCGCTTCAGTGGGTGAGAGGCGGGTGCTTTGATGGACTGTGATTGAGCCTTCTTGTGGAAGCATGAGGTAAACCTTTTCCGCTAATACTGGTAAATAAGTGATTTGTTTCGTTATTAAGGTAAGTAGCGAATGACGTGCCAAATATGATTTTGATTCAAAAAAATAATTTACTAAGTTATTGAATAAAAACAAAAAAGCCGGCATTTGGCCGGCTTCAAGAGATGTGAGCCTAGCTTACTGAAGAAGCTGCAACACACTTTCAGGCTGTGCATTGGCCTGAGTCAGAATTGATAGGCCGGCCTGCTGAAGAACCTGCGTTCGCGATAGCTCTGCAGTTTCTGCTGCGAAGTCTGCGTCTTTAATTCGAGAGTTCGAAGCAGACAGGTTTTCGGCTGCAATTTGTTGATTCTGAATCGTGGACTCAAACCTGTTTTGAATCGCACCTAAGTTCGCACGCTGCAGGTTGATGGTATTTAATGCGTTATCAACAGCATCAAGTGCTGCGATTGCGCCGGCAACCGTAGAGACGTCAATGTCTTTAACAAGAATGCCATCTTCCGCGCCACCATATTCGCCAACTTCGAAGCCTGAATTGCCGATGTTGCCGGTGAGAGTTTCAAGCGTGATCTTACCTGATGATTCAAGTGAGATTGTGCCGCGTGTTTCTGTACCAGTTGCTGGAAGACCCAAGTTAGCGAAACTCGCTGTAACAGCGCCGGTGTAGTTGTCGAGCACCATGTTTCGACCATCTTCAGCGATGAGTCGGTAAGTTGAACCGAATGCTTCAGCGCGGACACCACTCTGACCAGCTTTGTTATTGATCGCAGTGATTGTTGCGTTTTGAATATCGGTTGTCGTTGCCGTAGCACTCACAGAAATATCAATGCTCACGTCATTAATATCGAAAGTACCCGTAATCGCAGTACCAGTGGTCAGCCCTCCGCCATTTAATATGTTAGCGTTGACCTTCGCCACAACGCCGGTTTGCTCGCTAACACGGTTAATAGCTTCTGCTTTCGCGATAGCACTTTGATCAGAGTTGGCAGTAGACGCCGTGTCAAATGTTGTGAGAGTAGGGCCAACTGGAACGCCATTTATAACAATGTCACCAGATGCAAGTGCTGCACCCGGAGATGGCGCGCTTACAACACCAGAGTTGTTGCCACTATACGTTCCAACAGCTAAGCCAGCGTTCCCAATACCGCCTGTCGTTGTATCGACACTAATTGGAGAGCCGTCGTCTGAAACTAGCGTAAATGAGCCAGTGTATGTTGCGGCTGCCGCAAGGCCGATCGCGCTTGCCGTTGCTGTACCATCCGCCAAGACAACGTTTCGACCATCTTCCGCTCGTAACTGAATGCCTTCTGTTGGATTGCCGTTAAAGATAGCTTCGACACCAGTTTGTCCAGTGAAGTTATTAATCGTTTCGGCGACAGATGTTAGGTTTACTGTTTCACTAAGGTTGGCACGTGTTTCAACGTCAATGGTAATACCATTGATAACAATGTTTCCTGTCACGTTAGCAGAGGTGAAAGAGTTACCGTCGACAAATGTACCTTGAATCGAGGCTGATACACCCGTTTGCTCAGAAACAGAGTTAATTGCGGCTGCTTTTGCTATTGCAGATAAATCGTTGTTAGAGCTGGAAAACGCGTCGTCAACGCCTGATGATGCACCAATAGCTATGCCGTTGATGACGAGATCACCTGCCGCGAGGGCAGCTACAGGCGGCGTTGAAGCGGTGCTGCCCGGCGAGGATGAAATGCCATCAGTAGGTGAAACACCTAGTTGAGTAACATCTGTACCTTCAATACCGAAGCTTACATCTTCACCTTCATTTGCGCCGATTTGGAATGTAACATCGGTGAAGGATCCGTCTAGTAACTTGGTGCCGTTAAATGTTGTTTGGTCAGCAACACGTTCGATCTCAGTAATAAGCTGCTGAACTTCTTCATTCAAAGCTTCACGGTCTTGCTTGCTGTTCGTTGCGTTAGAGGCTTGTAGTGCCAAATCACGGATACGAAGTAGGTTGTCAGTCATCGAGCCGAGCGCGCCTTCAGCAACCTGAGCGAGTGACACACCGTCGCTGGCGTTTCGGATCGCGACTTTTAAGCCTTGGACTTGCGCGCTGAAGCGGGTAGAAATTGCAAGACCTGCTGCATCGTCTTTTGCGCTGTTAATACGCAAGCCTGAAGATAAGCGTTGCAGGGCTGTTTGGTTTTCGCTCTGAGACTTATCTAGGTTTCTTTGCGCGTTGATAGACGCAAGATTGGTATTAATTATTTGTGGCATGGTCTTCCCCTTCAGCCATACATGCGTGCAAATTCAAAAAATATTTTGGCGTGTTTGTAACGAATCGCCGATTGATTACTGTTCA
>NZ_LWFI01001310.1:0-38582 GCF_001635735.1 Oleiphilus sp. HI0067 | reverse complement strand
GCAGCGCCGCTTGTCAGATAACAGCGATTCAAGCGAAGTAGATGCTGTACAACAAAGCTCTGAGGGAAGTGGGCTGTCTGCTGAAGATGATGTAAACGCTGACTCTGATCCACAGATTATTCTTCAGAATGATACGAACGAGTCTGATAGTGGTTTGGTAAAGCAAGTAAAAACGCATCATGACTTTGACGCGCAAAAACAGCTGCATGTAAGTCAAAAGCTTACCGAAATGTTGTTGGCAAACGAATTTGAAATGAATGGTTTTTTCCGTTTGCTGCTGCGAGGTGTTTATTATGGCGCGGGCTTTGAACGCTGTGCATTGCTCCTTAAAAATACAACTACTCATCGGTATGTGTGTAAGTTAAGTGATGGCATCTCAAAGATATCGAGCAATGTGTCGGTGACGCAAGAGATAGAGCAGAGCGCCTCATTCGAACAAGCAATGGTTAGCGAAAAAGCGTTTATCTTTAAAGTCGGCGATGCTGACAGTGATAAAAAACTCGATGCGCTTGCTTTCAAAACGGGTGTTGAGACTTGTTTGGTTGCAGTGTTGAAGTCGCAGTTTAAACCGATTGGTTTTTTATATGCAGATCTTTATGAGAGTAAGCGAGAAATCGACACGGCATACGTAGAGCGGTTTAACCAACTCTACGTTCAGTCAAAACTAGCGTTGAACATAATTGGCAAGAAAAGTTGAATACTTAGCCTTGCGTGATATCAACATAGACCGTGATGCGTTGGCCTGGCTGAAGATATTTTTTTCCGCCAAGCTTGTTCCATTTTTTTAGCTCGTTGATCGAGACTTTGTATCTATTGGCTATGCGCCATAAAGAGTCACCGTTGCGTACGCGATAGCTGAGTTTTTTGAGCTTATCTCTCGGGGCATACGAGCTTGCTATCGAAGGCTGATAACGTGTTGAAGCAGGTTTTGCTGAGGCTTTTTGTGCAGCTGTATTCGACCAAATTAGCAGTGTTTTACCTGGACGAAGAACATCTCCAGGTGCCATTGCATTCCATTTTGCTAGCTGGCGAACGCCTACTTTGTGCGCGCGAGCTATATCCCAGAAGGTATCTCCAGATTTCACCTTATAGAAAACCTTACTGGCTCCGTTCTTACCCCTGACTTTCGTCTGCGCGGAGCTGATACGGTTTTGCTCACTCATGTTGTAGAAATGCTTGTTCTTCGACGCCACGGGGATTAGTAAATTTTGGCCTTGGTAAATAGTATTGCCGCGAATATTGTTTACTTGTCGAATCAATGAAGGGGTCGTGTGGAATTTTTTAGCAATAGTACCCAGAGCGTCGCCACGTTTCACGACATAGCTATCCCAAGTTAAGCGCTGTTTTTTGGGGAGTTGCGATAGCTTCTCTTCGAATGATTTTGAAATACTGCTAGGCAGTAAAAGGCGGTGTGGGCCGGCAGGAGGTGTCGCCCACTGGTTTAATCCCGGATTGAGTTGATAGATTTCCTCTATATCAATTTCAGCTAATGAAGCCGCTTGAGCAAGGTCAATCTGCGAATCTAGTGCGATCACATTAAAGTATTTTTGATTCGCGATGGGTTTGAGCTCAAGTCCATACTTTGATGGATCGGCAACAATTTTAGCCATCGCAATTAGTTTAGGAACGTAAGCGCGCGTTTCTTTTGGTAGCTTTAATGACCAAAAGTCAGTGGGCTTTCCCGCTTTTTTGTTTCGTTTGATTGATTTGCTAACACGCCCAGGTCCAGTGTTATAGGAAGCGAGTGCGTGCATCCAATTACCATCAAAACGTTTGTTGAGCCAACGCAAGTATTTAATAGCACCTTCTGTCGAAAGAATTACATCCCTGCGTCCGTCGTACCACCAATTTTGATGCATGCCATACATTTTCCCGGTGCCTGGGATAAATTGCCAAAGCCCAGACGCTCGCCCATGACTGTAGGCAAATGGGTTAAATGCGCTTTCTACAATAGGAAGTAAGGCTAATTCCAAAGGAAGGTTTTCTTCTTCTAATCGTTCAACGATGTAGTACATGTAACGTGCAGATCGCGTAAACACGCGGTCCAAGTAAGCTGGGTGCTTCACATACCAATTTAACTGTGCACGTATGCGATGATTATCTTCGCTCAAATCAAATTCTAGGCCGTCTCGAATACGTTGTAGCAAATCAGTAGGTCTGCCGATCGCTTCGACCACTTCAACCGGCAATGGCTGATGTTCCGTCTCTACGAGCCAACCGTTCGGCGCGTGGGGGAACATCAAAGGTTTGAGAGCGACTTCATCTAAATAATCTTCGAACCAAGTGATATGAATAGTTTCTAGAGGAGGAACAAAAACTTGCTCGGTTTCATCAATAGTAGCGATCTCACTATCTTTATTGATATTGGCTTTAGACGCAGTATTCAGAGTACTACAGCCATTTAAAAAAATGAGAGCGACAAAAAGCAAACGGAACATGTGTGAACTAACTACCTTGGTTACATCAAGAAAAAAACTTAAGCGTTATCTTTTGCATGGCGTATTGCCGCGAAGCGATCTTCTGCTTCTGACAACGCTTTATAGTTGAGTGTTTGGAGATTATCGATGATCTCCGGATCAGATTCCCTTAAAAAAGGATTAATTTTTAATTCCTGGGACAACGTTGTCGGGATTGTTGACTCATTATTCTCACGTTTGAGGGTGCATTGATTGTGATAGTCCTGAAGATCTTTATTATTCGGCATAAGCGACAACGCGAAATCTAAATTAGATAGTGTGTACTCATGGGCGCAATAAATTTGCGTTTCGGCAGGAAGGTTTTGCAGCTTTCTAAGTGAGTCGTGCATTTGTTTGGCGGTGCCTTCGAATAAGCGGCCACACCCAGCTGAAAACAAAGTGTCACCACAAAATAGATGCGTACTTTCTTCATTGGACAGAACGAACGCTATGTGATCAAGAGTATGCCCCGGAACGTCAATAACCGAGAAAGAGTTTCCGCCGGCAATTACCGAATCTCCTTCTCTGACTTGTTCCTTGATACCACCGAAGCGTGATTCTGGACTGCCTATAACGCGGAGATTTGGGAAGTTTGTCCCAAGCGTTTGTATTCCTCCTACATGGTCGGGGTGATGATGCGTTACAAGTGCGGCTTCAAGATCCAAATTATTATCTTCTAAAAATCTTAGTACTGGCGTTGCATCACCAGGATCAACAATAACCGCTGTCGAATCGTCATGGATACACCAAATGTAGTTATCTCGAAATGCCGAAATCGTTGAAATGGTACAATGAGCCATGTTAAACCGCCGTAGTTCTGTGATTACTTTAAGCTACGATAGTATACTGAGTTGTGCTGCAAGCAATACTTAAGCTTCATACATGAATTGAGGACGCGTTTTGACCATAGATGTTAGAACAGATGATGACGATTCTTTGAAAAAAATTGCCCATTATCAGTATGTTCAAAAACAATTAGAAGGCTGGTTCCAAACTAGCGCCGGACGTGAATTGCTGGCCGACCAGCGGCGTTGTATAAACGGCCTGATTGAAAGGAATGTTGGTGTTCATCAGGCTGAATTGTGTGTATCTCACCGCATACCTGTTGGAAATGCGAGCGGCTTAGGTCATCGGTTTTATGTCGTTCCGAACTATGAAGTAGAAATGCCTAACAACACCTTGGTTTGTCAGACAACAGACATTGCATTGCCGCATGACAGTGCTGACTTAGTGATCATGCATCACGCTTTGGATTTCAGTCCTTCTCCTCATCAAACTTTGCGCGAAACCTCTCGTATCTTAAAGTCCAACGGGACTTTGGTTTTAATTGGGTTCAATCCACTGAGTTTGTGGGGTTTGGCTAAATTAGCCAATAGATCTCGATCTGGCATCTGGATGAATCGCTTTTTATCGGGCAATAGAGTCGCTGATTGGTTAACGCTGTTGGACTTCAAAATTGAAAGTCATAAATATCACTTTTATGCCCCAACCATTAATCGCCCTGGTTTAGCTAAGCGCTTTGCTTGGATAGAGAGTGTCGTCAACGCCAAGGTGCCATTGGGCGCTTACTACGTTATTATGGCGCGCAAACAGCAGTTGGGTTTGATTAATACCTCCCGACGATGGGCGCGAAAGCCCAACGTCATCGGATTGCCCGTAGCGAATCGACAATCGAGAGATTCGGAAAAATAGTTTTTATTACCGCCTAGATCAATATTCATGAGTACAGAAATAGATATTTATACCGACGGTGCGTGCAAGGGTAACCCAGGCCCCGGAGGCTGGGGAGCTCTGCTTATAAGCGGTACACACAGAAAAGAATTGTTTGGTGGTGAGCTAGATACTACGAACAATAAAATGGAGTTAACTGGTGCCATTGAAGGGCTTCGTGCATTAAAAAGGCCTAGTAAAGTGCGTCTTTTTACTGACTCTCAGTATGTAAAGAATGGTATTGAAACTTGGATTCACGGTTGGAAAAAGAACAATTGGAAGACCTCTGCTAAGAAAGCCGTAAAAAATGCTGATTTGTGGAAAGCGCTAGATGCGATGTGCCAAAGCCATGAAGTTGAGTGGCATTGGGTAAAAGGTCACAGCAATCATACCGAGAATGATATCGCAGACGCACTGGCGAACAAAGGTGTTGAGTACGCACTCAATAACAAAGGGTAGATGTAAGAATGAGACAGGTAGTTCTAGATACCGAAACCACGGGTATTGACCCAAAACAAGGTCATCGCATTATTGAAATCGGTTGCGTTGAGTTGATCGATCGTAAGCTGACTGGCAATCATTACCATGTTTACATTAACCCTGATCGCGTTGTCGAAGAAGAGGCGATTTCCGTTCACGGCATTACCAATGAGTTCTTAGAAGACAAACCTCGTTTTGCTCAGATAGCCGATGATTTTTTCGCATTCGTTGATGGTTCGGAACTTGTCATTCATAACGCAGCGTTCGACGTTGGCTTTATTAACCATGAATTCTCGTTGCTCAATCCTAAACGTCAAGTTATTGAAAGTAACTGTGGTGTTCTTGATACCTTGGCAATGGCGCGAGAAAAACATCCTGGCCAAAAGAACAATCTGGATGCTCTCTGTAAGCGCTATGGGATAGATAATGGACATCGTACACTTCACGGCGCGTTACTAGATGCCGAGATTCTTGCAGACTTATATCTATTACTGAGTGGCGGGCAATCTGCTTTTGAACTCGATGCAAATAGTGCATCTGGTGGACAGGTCGGAGACATTCGACGACTGGATCGTTCATCTGGTCAATCATTATTGGTATGTAGTGCTCAAAGTGATGAAATTGAAGCGCATAACCTATACATGGAAAAGCTACAAAAATCGTCCGGAAAAACTCTTTGGTAATAATGGCTTAGTTATTTTTATTAATTTCTTTTCTCCACAAGTCCTTGCTTGTTAAGCGCCGAAAATGATCTATAAATTAAAGGTATAGATTAAAAGTAGGTTCCGGCTTAGTGCCATACTAAGTTTACAAACACAAAGATTGGAGTGGTGTCATTATGTCGCATGAAATAAATAGCGCGACTTTAGACGTTGTACATAAGGAAGTAGAGAACACCTTACAAGCGGTAGAACAGAGTCTTTCTCGGTTTCTTGATGATAGGGATAGCGGTGAAGACCTTCAAAATTGCATCGATCAATTAAATCAGTTGCGCGGTATTTTTGTTGTTGTTGAGCTCCAAGGTGCCGAGACACTTGCTGCCGAAGCGGTCCAGCTAGCTACTGAAGTACCGGTTGGGGCTGCTGATGATAAAAACGAATTATTATCGAAGCTCAGTGATTCCGTGTTTGTGCTGAAACGTTACACAGAGTTCTTGCAAACTGAGAAAATTGATTTTCCAGAGTTACTCCTCGACACAATTAATCAATTAAGGTTGCAGCGAAAAAAATCTGTATTTTTAGAATCACATTTCCATGAGTTTGATTCAACTAAGCAGATTGATTTAGCTTCGGTAATCGCTTTAGATAAATTTTCCCCTCTCGGTGACTTTTCCCACCATGCTCATCGCTATCGTCACATGTTCCAGACTGGTTTGCTTTCGATCTTGCGTTCCAATGATACAACTGTAGCTCTCAAGCTTATTGATCGTTCTCTGGAGGGGGCTGCTCGTCTCAGCGTAGGTTATGCGATGGCGCCAGTATATGCCTATGCGCGAGAACTCGTTTCTAGCCTCGAACATAATCAAACTGAATTTACGGATGAGCGTAAGCGGCTATTTATGCAGATTGAGAAGCTCGTTCGTTTGATGGTAAGTAATGGTGAAGATTCTCGAGATGAGTCGCCAGACCAAGAGCTGATGCGTGAAATTGCTTTTCTACATGCAGTGGTTGATCAAAATAATCTGTCTGCTAAACAAGTTCTTGATCAGATTGATCTTGCTGTACGTTATACAGAACAGGAGCGTGTAGATGCCAAATCGCGTTTGATGGGGCCGGGCTCTCAAGTTATAGATTCTTTATCTCAGGCTGTCAGTGAAGACTTAATGACAATTAAGGAAAAGCTCGATCTCTTTGAACGTGGATCTAGTATTGATGAAGAAGATATCAACTTGGTCTCTGAGGTCTTAACTCGCCTGTCGAGTGTTTTAATTGTTTTGAACCTGCCTAGACTTAGTGCTGACTGTACGGACAAAGCAGCCATTGTTCAGTCGTGGATAGGAGCAGAAGAGTCAATTGTTGAGAATGATCTGCTGTTAGTGGCAGACTCAATCATTGGCGTTGAAGCTGCTTTGGCAAAATATAAAGAGTCTGGAAGTGATATTGACCATGTTCTAGTTGAGAAGGATCCTGATAATCACTTCTTGAAAGAAGCCAATATGATGGTTGTTGAGGAGTCACAAAGCAGTTTGGTGTTGACGAAACGCTCTATTACAGCTTATGTCGAATCCGCTGGTGATAAGTTGCATTTAGCAAATATCGGGCAGGCACTCGATTCAGCGCGTGGCGGAATGCTTTTACTCGGTAGAGAGCGCGTCGCGAGTGTGATTGCTGCTAGTGAAAAGTGCATTCAGCAAGAGTTATTAGATTCACAATCACTGCCTGATGAAAAGCTTTTGGAAACCTTGGCAGACGCTTTATCGTCTGTCGAATACTACATTGACTCTCTAGGTAAAAGTAGCTCATTGAATGATGACCTGCTTAAACTGAGTGAAGATAGTCTTAAATCTATCGGGTACGACGTAGTCGCATGATGTGCGGCAATTGAGCAATAAAAAAGGCGACATGAAGTCGCCTTTTTTATTGCACTAAACAGCGGAATTACATGCTGAATAGTTCGCCAAGCTTAGTAGCTAGCATCATGTCGCCTTCTGCACGAAGTTGACCAGCCATGAATGCTTGCATGCCGTCAGTTTCGCCACTTACGATACCGTTAAGTGTTTCAGTGCTCATGATCAAAGTTACTGAAGGATCTTCGTGATCGCCTTCTGCTAGTGCGCAAGTGCCATCAGCAATTGTAAGGTTGTAGTTAGCATCGTCTTCAATGTTGAATTGGAAAACTAAGTCCAAGCCAGCTGCTGCATCAGCGTTAAAGTTGTTTTTTAGCGTTTCAAAAGTTGAAGCTACAGACATGAGAATACCCTTCATTTTATCTGTTAATTATAAGCCAGAGAAATCTAGCTCACTAAATCTTATAGGTGCCTGATTATTAGATTTCAGGAAACGAGCACCCATCAGTTTTCCAGTACAAACCGAAAAACGAGACAGCAGAGTAGGTTGTATGAACAATCATGTCAACACTTAGCAATCAAACGCTCGTTCGATTTAATTACAAGCACGCCAAACCTTGTAATAGTTGGCAAAAACCCTAATATCGATAGCATGAAATTTTAATGATAAAAGAGGTGGTAGTGGAATTCTTAAGCGAGTACGGAATCTTCTTGGCTAAAGCAATTACGGTCTTGGTAGTTTTGCTTGTTGTAATCATTGCAGTCGCAGCTGCTTCGTCAAAAGGAAAGAGAGATAAAAAGGCCGAACTTAGAGTAACTAAGCTGAATGATGAGCTGGCGGAAAATAAGGCTCTTCTGGAAGAGGAGCTTCTATCGAAGGAAGTCTTAAAGCAACGTGAGAAGGATGAAAAGAAACTCGTTAAGGAAGAAAAGAAGTCGCGCAACAAGTCGCCTGAAAAGCCGAAACCTCGCGTCTTTGTACTAGATTTTGATGGCGACATCAAAGCCAGTGATGTCACAACTTTACGTGAGTCAATAACTACGCTTCTTCAAGTGGCAGATCCTCAGCTAGACGAAGTAGTTATTAAGTTAGAAAGCGGTGGCGGTATGGTTCATTCTTATGGTCTAGCTGCTGCTCAATTAGACCGTGTTAAAAAGGCTGGGCTTCGATTGACTGTTGCAGTCGATAAAGTTGCCGCTAGCGGTGGTTATATGATGGCCTGTGTCGCCGATAAGATTATCGCTTCTCCCTTTGCTATTGTCGGCTCGATTGGTGTCGTCGCGCAGCTACCGAACTTCCATAAGCTTCTCAAGAAGAATGATATTGATTATGAGATTTTGACGGCAGGTGAATACAAGCGAACGCTCACGATGTTTGGTGAAAATACAGACAAGGGTCGTGCTAAGTTCCAAGATGATTTGGAAGATACGCATGGTTTGTTCAAGAGTTATGTGAATGATCGTCGTCCACAAGTAGATATTGATGTTGTGGCGAATGGGGATATTTGGTTCGGCTCACAAGCGCTAGAAAATAAGTTGATCGATGAAGTAATGACATCGGACGAGTATGTTGTGCAGTGCTGTCAAAACGCAGATGTTTATAGTATTGCGTTTAAAGAGAAAAAGACCTTGGCGGACAAGCTCGGTTTTGCTGTGGCGAGCGGTGTCGAGCGCGCTTTTCTTAAGTTTGTGTCTGAACAAGAGAGTACTAAAGGTATGCGCGCATAACACGCGTAAGCATTTATATTAGAGCCTAATCATTCGATTGGGCTTCTACGTAAACCCACCTGCCATCTATGCGCGAGAAGTGACTGTTTTCTACAATTTTTTCGGCCTTTCCGTTTACTTTATAACGCGCTACAAAGTGAACCCAGCCCTCTTCATCATCTTTCTGTCCTAGGCGAGTTTCTATGATCTTTAAACCGATCCAATTCGTTTCTTCAAGCTTTAAATCATTGGGGCGATGACTTGGGTGCCAGCTATGCACTAAGTAATCGAGGTCATTTTTTACAAACGCAGAGTAACGTGAACGCATAAGTTGTTCTGCTGTTTGTGCTTCTCGTCGGCCTGAATGTATCGCGCCACAACATTGCTCGTAGGAGCAATCGCTTCCGCATGGGCACGATGGATTAATTGATTTTGCCACTTGTCAGTCTCTCCGTAACTTATCGCTGACCGCAATCGGGCTAGGATAGCGAAAGATGACCATGTAGCTATTGATAATAAACGTCAAAATAGCGGTAGCCTGAATTAAGTGCGAAGCTTCGTTGCTAATGAGCTGCTGACTAAACGCCAAAAACGCAATCATCAGTGAGAACTCGCTTATCTGTCCAAGGCGCACACCAACTTCAGTAGCTCCCTCTTTTAGTTCTCCGGTTTTTTGAAGTAAGAAGCTGAAACACCAGGGTTTGAACGCAATCATCACAATGCCCAAGATAAGTGTTGGAATCCAGATACTTTCGAGGAGTGCGTGGTTGAAGTTTGCGCCAAGTGAGAAGAAGAAAAGTACTAAGAAAAAATCACGTAATGGTTTTAAGTTGACGGCTATGTATTGTGATATTGGACTGGTCGCGAGACTGATGCCGGCGATGAACGCGCCGATTTCGAGAGAAAGGCCAAGTTTTTCCGAAGCTTCTGCGACCCCTAAGCACCAACCAATCGATAGCAGGAACATGTACTCATGAAAACGATCGAATTTAGTGAATAGAGGAAGAATGATAAAGCGAACGATCAAGTAGCACGCTAGTGCAACGAAAGGCAGCATCAATAGTGTCGTACCTAGTTCTAGGATTTCAAAGTCGGCATCTTCACTAGATGTAAAACTTCCGATTAATAGCAGCACTAGAATTGCAATTAAGTCTTGAATAAGCAACAGAGCGACAACGAGCTCGCCAGTATGTCGGTGATGAAGAACTGTGGTAGGTAGTAATTTAATCCCTATGATGGTGCTTGAGAACACCATGCACGCACCGATGATGAGCGCTTCTAGTTGAGTGAAACCGAATTGGATTGAAACAATATATCCGAGCCCCGCGAATGCGACCGATGAAACAATTGCAACGAAACTTGCCTTGCCAAACATTGCGCCTAAGCTTTTAGGCTGCATGTCTAAGCCAAGTAAAAACAACAAAAAGATAATACCAATCTCGGCTATTTCGCTAAGCATTCGAGCGTCTGACACATAGTCCAAGCCGAATGGCCCAACGATTGCACCAATAATGATATAGGCGAGTATGAGTGGCTGTCGCGCATACAGAGCGAACGATGCAACGATAGCTGCGCCAGTAAAAATTAAGAAGAATGAATGAACTATCGACGTTTCAGGCATGAAGCATGCTGTCCTTGTGTTATGATTCTTGGCCCGTTTCTGTGATCTATTTTCGAGAAAGCCTTATGGCTTGTAAAGACTCTCGCTCGACTAAATGAGAATGACGATATATTGGTAGTGTTATGAAGGATTATGACAACGATACGAACGAGCTCTCTGCGTTGACCGATTCGCTTAAGAGCATAAGTAACTCAACTTGGTCGTTTCTCAAGCGTTCGGGAAGCATCGCCACGAGCAGTTTGGCTTTGCCTACCTTGTTTTCTCCGGTTTTAAAACTAGTTATATCAGATGAAGATGTAAGTCGTTCTCAGTTAGCTGAGACATTAGATGGTCTGTTTGATGGACTCTATGCACATCCAGTTTCCAATTACTCAAAGGATGTAACCGCATATCTTCGTAAAAGTAGTTTCATCCCAAATGAAGAAAGTACAGAGAGACTCATCAAATACTTGGTTTCGCAGTCTATCTCTCGCAGCCCTGTAGAGATTCCCGAAGTAGTTATAGAAGAGTTTTGGTTGTTCTTTCAAGAACTGATTGAGAGTCCAGAGCTGCAAGGGATTTTTGAGCTAAATCTAGAGATCACCCGCGCAATTATCCGCGTCTACGAGCCGCTTTTGGTAGAGGCGATCAATACCATCAAGCACTTGAGAAAAATCAATCGTGACGGTTTTAATGAAATTGTACGTAAGCTACAAGTATTGCGCGGCGATATTCAGATCTTAAAGCGTCAAATTCAAGCAATCCGTTACATAAAACCTTTCTTGGAAACCGACCCTAAAGACTTCCATGCCCAAGCGCAAATCGTTTCGAAGATGGTAAGTGAATTCGGTCCCTTGTTTATCAAAATGGCACAAGTTGCTGCGGCCAGTGCTGATTTTCTGCCCGAAGAAATTTCACGCGAACTTGCGGTGTTCCAGCAAGATGTTGAGCCGATGTCAGTCGAACAAGTGAGAAAAGTGTTTTTTGAAGATTTTGGTCAGCCGCCAGAGAGCATGTACTACGAATTTGATGCATCAAAGCCTCTAAAAAGTGGGTCAATTGGTTCCGTGTTTTTGGCCAAGAAAGCCGTTGAAAATACGAATTCAGAGTTAGAAACATCAACAGTACTGGTACCTATTGTCGTGAAAGTTGCGCGTCATAATCTTGAACGCGAATTTGCGATGGGTTCGTTGGCAATCGAATTAATGTTGATTAGTAGTCAGTATTGGGCTCCTCACTCAAAACTTAAGCCTTTTTTGAAATCAATGGCAGAACAAATTAAAGAGTTCACGCGTGGTTTTGAGCAAGAGTTAGATTTCTCTTTAGAAGCTGAAACACAAAGACGTTTTTACGAACGAGCACTTGGTTCTGATTATTGGTCGGTGCCAAAGGTCTATGGCGCGAGCGGACGCGTGATAGAAATGGAGTATGTGTCTGAGGTGAGTCCGATTTCTCAGGTCTTGGAATCATGGGGGCAATCGCATGAAGGAGATGTGTCGCAGTTCAGACGGCGCGTCGCACACAATTTTATTTATACCGTTGTAGAACAGTTTGCCTTATATCAAGAGATACATGGTGATCTACACCCTGGAAATGTGCTCGTAGATGAGCGTGCACATCTATATTTAATCGATTGGGGTAATAGTGTTCAAATGCGCGGAAAGTGGGGGTACGTTTATTCCTACTTAACGTCCGCTTTGTGTGGCGATGTTGATGCATTAACCGATACGCTGATCGCAATGAGTACTAATCCTGCAAAACATGAATCTCAGCGTGCAGATATTCATAAAGCCTTGCTCGAAACGATGTCTAAGAAAGGCATACAGCCAATTGAGATTTGGAATGTTAGGCAGTTTATGCACGAAGGAGCTGATGGTTTGAATATGCGTGTTAGCGCAGCGCTGCAGCTCTTGTCTAATACGTATCAGTTAGGCATGACCATTCAGAGTGACTACTTGCATTTAACAAGATCAATTTCGGCTTTGGTAGCAAGTTACGCCAATCTCTATGCGCAAGAAAAGAAAGTAATGGTAGCCAAGGACTTGCTAACTGGTTTCGCAACTGTGCCACTCAAGTATGGAATATTAAATATCGTCGAAGATGTGTCTTCCTATGCATGGAATCGATTCAAAGAAATACCAGTTCGTATTCCTAAGGTTTCGATGGAATTAGTGCCGCTTAATTCAACTCCTACCGAATCTCAAGAAGCAGTGCGTGGTCCGAATGAAAGTGATCACTGAAAGCGCGGATTTTATTGCGCTTTCAAAACCTGCGAACGTATGTTTCCACACTGAGTTAGATGATAACGGCGAGACTCAAATTGGCTTTGTTGAATCAGTGCGATCTCACTTTAATGACGATCAACTTTACCCAGTCCATCGCTTAGATCGTGTTACAAGCGGCTTAATGTTGTTTGCTAAGGGGCCACAAGTAAATAGAGATATTTCTGTTTTGTTTCAGAACAAAACGATCAAGAAAGAATACCTCGCCCTAAGCCCAAAAAAACCAAAGAAAAAGCAAGGTCTCGTGTCAGGTGATATGACAAAGGCACGTGGCGGTAGCTACAAATTGGTGAGGACCTTCGAAAACCCCGCAGTAACGAGATTTAAGGCACATAAGCATCACGATAATTGGCTGTTTTACTTGTGGCCAGAGACTGGGAAAACGCACCAACTTCGAGTGATGTGTAAGTCGCTGGGCAGTCCAATACTTGGCGATAAGCGCTATGGTGGTGAAGACGCAGACCGTTGCTACTTACATTCTCGCTCACTAAGTTTCGAACTGCATGGTGTTAAGCACGAGATTATTGATGAGCCGGATTTCTTATAATCCGTTATCGTGCGTTCGCGCTACCTTCGCGACGCTTATCTGCTGCGCCTTTGAGCAAGTCTTTTCTAATTTGTACAGCGTGTAGACCCGAATTCAGATCTCTTTGATTTACTTTGTACCCCAAGTTTTTAAGGGCGGAAATGTCCTCATCGGACCAAGCATCTTTTTCAATATCCATGTCGCCATAACGGTTGCTGATATGAGGTGCGTTGATCGCTTCGATTAAAGGCTGTCCCCACGCTAAGAGCCGTATAAGTGAGTTTGCTACGTAGTTTATGATTCTTGATCCACCTGGAGAGCCGATGGCTAGAACTGGTGTATCACCTTTGAATACGATAGTTGGTGCCATCGATGAACGCGGTCTCTTACCAGCTTCTACATGATTGGCGATGAGGCCTTTATCGTTCTCAAATTTGAAAGAAAAGTCGGTGAGTTCGTTATTTAAAAGAAATCCTTTGACCATCACTCGAGAGCCAAAAGCATTTTCAATGGTGCTTGTGCTGCTTATGATGTTGCCTGACTTGTCGACCACCACGAAATGCGTGGTAGATGGTTGATCTACATTTATTCCCGTACTTAGCGCGATCTTGTCACTGAAAGGAGAGCCTGCTGTCAGCGTTGGACTTTTCTTCGATGTATTGACCTGTGACGCTCGTTCCGAAATATATTCTTCATTTAATAATGAGCTGGGTACATCGAAGTAAGCTGGGTCTGCGATGTACAAAGCGCGATCGGCGAATGCTAGGCGCGTTGACTCTGCGATGACATGCCATGCTTGAGGCGACTCTGGCGGGTAATCGATTAAACCAGCGGCTTCGCTTGTCATTAGAATCTGGCCTACTGTGATCGCACCGCTGCTAGGTGCTCCCATGCCGCAAACACGATGTTCTATAAATGTGTGACAAACAGGTACACGTTCAATGACTTTGTATTGTTTAAAATCTTCGATACTAAGTAAGCCTGGGTTATTCGCGCTTTGAACCGCGTTAACGATGTCGACTGCGAAGTCTTTATGATAGAAATACTCTCCGCCGCGTTGTGCGAGTGTGGTTAGCGTCTCTGCGTACTCAGGGTTTACTAATTTGGTTCCTGCTGAAAGCGGCTCTCCTTCGGGTAAAAAATAAGCCGCTGTGCTTGGGTGAGTTGATAAGCGATCTTGGTCTCGCTGCACCGACTGCGCCATTCTGTTGCTGACGATAAAACCTTCCTTTGCGATACTAATTGCAGGCTCTAAGAGTCTAGCCCACGGTAGGCTTCCATCTTTTTGATGCATGTGCCATAGCGTTGCAACTGTTCCGGGAGTGCCAACAGATCTGCCTCCCACAACTGCATCGAAAAAACCCATTTGGGTTTGATCTTTATTGAGGAATAAATCTTTTTCTGCGTCTAATGGTGCGGTTTCACGTCCGTCATAAGCAACCAAGGTTTGATTGTCTGACTTATAGAAAAGCGTAAAAACTCCGCCGCCTAACCCTGAAGATTGCGGCTCAACCAAGCCTAAAACAGCTTGTATTGTAACCATCGCATCAATGGCATTTCCACCTTGATTTAGTATCTCCGCGCCCGCCTTAGAAGCCAGCGGATGAGCCGTGACCACCATCTGAGTATCGTTCTGTGCAACCTTTTGCAAATCACTGTATGGGTTGTTTGATTGAGATAAATCAGTGCTCGATTCGGGTTCCACAAACTCACTTTGCTGTGCAGCATGGACAAAACTAGCTGTTAGGCTGATAAGTAGTAACAAGGTTGCTTTCATATGATGCCTATCACTCTTGGAGTTCAGGAATATCTTTAAACAAATCTAAGGCTGCCGGATTTGCGATTGCTTCAGTGTTTTTAACTTCTTCACCATGTACGACTGAACGCACGGCAAGTTCAACAATTTTGCCACTGCGTGTACGGGGAATTTCACTGACTGCAATGATTTTTGATGGTACGTGTCTCGGTGAGGTATTGTTACGTATCTGTTGCTTAATGCGAAGACTGAGATCTTCGCTAAATCGTACTTCGGGCATGAGGACTACGAACAAGATAATGCGTTCGTCTTCGTCCCATTTTTGCCCGATAGCAAGTGATTCAAATACCTCATCAATTTGTTCGACTTGGCGATATATCTCTGCTGTCCCAATTCTTACGCCGTTTGGGTTTAGAACGGCATCTGAGCGGCCGTGAATCATTATCCCTTTTTGCACCGAGCCATCAGACAACACATGTAAGGATTGTTCACCAAAATCTCCGTGCGCCCAGGTGTTTTCGAAGCTGTCGAAATAGGCGCGTTTGTAGCGTTGACCTGATTCGTCTGCCCAAAAATAAATAGGCATGGACGGAAAGCTTGTGCGACAAATTAATTCACCTTTGCCTGACTCAAGTTCTACACCTGATTCGTCAACAAACGCGATATCCATTCCAAGTCCAGGAGCTTGTAGTTCTCCTCGATAGACTGGAAGCGTTGGAACACCGAGAGCGAAGCAAGAAACGATATCTGTACCACCTGATATGCTTGATACACGTGCATGAGGAGCAACATGCGCATATAGGTAATCAAAGCTCTCTGGGACCAAAGGCGAGCCGGTCGATAGTATGGCCTTTAGGCTTGTAAACGGGTGATCTTTGTTTGGTTTTAGGCCAAATTTTTCAGCCGCGGCAAAGTATTTTGCGCTTGCTCCGAATACTTCGATGTCTTCTGCTTTTGCTAGCGAAAACAAGCTGTCTTTTTCAGGGTGAAAAGGCGACCCATCATAGACCACCAAACTTGCTCCTAGGGCCAAACCGCTGATATACCAATTCCACATCATCCAGCCGCAGGTAGTGAAATAAAATAGTTTTGTCCCTTCAACAACGTCACTGTGTAAGGACAGCTCCTTGATGTGTTGAAGTAAGGTTCCGCCCACTCCATGAACAATGCATTTAGGCTTTCCAGTTGTGCCTGATGAATAAAGGATATAAAGCGGGTCGTTAAAATCGACTTCTTCAAAATGAAGTTTGATCTTGTCGTTACTCTTAATCGCATTAATCCAATCTAAGTGCTTAGCAGTATTGAGTGTCAGGATATGGGATGTGTCGCGATCAATAGGGTTAAAACTAATGACTGCTTGAAGTGAGGGTAGGCTGTCAACGACAGAACTAATCTTGTCGGCAAGAGAAAGTACTTTTCCAGCATATATATACCCAGTGCATGTAATCAACAGTTTGGGTTCAATCTGACTAAAGCGGTCTAGTATTCCGCTTTCACCGAAATCAGGCGAGCAGGATGACCAAACTGCGCCTAGAGAGGCACATGCTAGCATCCCAATAATTGCGTGCTCACTATTGGTTGTAATCGCAGCAATGCGATCACCTTTCTGTATGCCATTGTCTTTGAATGTGGAGGCGAGGGCAGCAACTGCATCTTGAAGTTCTTTGTATGTATAAGAGCATTGTTTACCAAGCTCATTAAAGACTGTTATTGCTGTAAGGTGAGAGCTCGTTTTGGCATAACGCATCATATTTTCAGCGAAATTAAGCCTAGTTTGGGGGAACCACCTTGCGCCGGGCATCTGCGTGATCTCGCTTACAATCTGAGCGCTACGACTCCCTATTACATCGTAGTATTCCCAAATAGCTGACCAGAACAAGTCTGGATGAGCGATCGACCAATTATAAATCGCTTCGTAGTTATCAAGATAAATCCCGTGTTGCGCGCCGAGCCATGTGCCAAATTTGGTAATGTTAGCCTGATCAATTTGATCCTGTGTCGGGGCCCATAAAGGCGCATGTGACATGTGAAATCCTTGTTTTTGTTATCTGATGGAATAGGGCCTTAACAACTTTTGAATAGCGCTTTTCCAACACTAGATTGATTCTCGCGACCGAGAACGTCTGATATTTTGTTACCGGCGCTCGCTAATTTCTCTAAATTAATACCAGTTTCAAACCCGCCGCTGTGAAGAAGGTACACCAAATCTTCTGTCGCTAAATTGCCTGTTGCACCCTTTGCATAAGGGCAGCCGCCTAGACCCGCAACAGAAGCATCAAAGCAACGTATTCCAGCCTCTAGTCCAGCATAAACGCTAGCTAGGGCTTGACCATATGTATCGTGAAGGTGGAGGGCCAATTTGCTTGTATCAAATTCAGACGACATCAATGAGAGCAGTTGTTTGGTGTCATAAGCCGTACCAACCCCGATGGTGTCACCGAGTGATACCTCATAACACCCTAAATCAAATAGCTTACGCGTCGTTTCAATTACCTTACGAGGGTCTACTTTACCGCCATACGGACAAGCAAAGACACAGCTCACGTATCCTCTTATAGGAACGCCATCTGAATTAGCCTGCTTAGCGAGCTCTTCAAATCGTTGGATACTTTCATCGATAGAGCAATTGATATTGCGCTGACTGAAGGCTTCCGAAGCAGCTGCGAAAACAGCAACCTCTTCCGCGCCACAGATTTTAGCTGCTTCGTAACCACGAAGATTTGGTGTAAGTGCGGCGTAGCGTGTGTTGGCGTTGCGATCAATCATTTCAAACAATGCGTCGCTATTCGACATTTGTGGCACCCATTTTGGCGAAACAAAGCTCCCAGCTTCGATATAACTGACACCAGCTGCGGAAAGCTCATTTACAAGTGAAACTTTAGCCTCAAGTGGGACAATTGCTTTTTCATTTTGAAGCCCGTCTCTAGGCCCAACTTCTACGACGCGTACAAAACCACTCATACCTTACTCTCCAAAATCCTTATCAACCCAGCTCGGAGCGCGTTTTTCGAAGAATGCACTTAAGCCTTCTTGTCCTTCTTCCGATACACGCAGTGAGGCAATGATTTCTGCCGTCGCATGCTGTTTATCTTGGTTTAAGTCTGATTCGGAAACTTGCCTTATTAATTTCTTAGTTGCGATGCTTGCCTTAGGGCCGTTGCTGATAATCTGTCGGAGCACCTTGTCGACCGCGTCATCAAGTTGACCTTGCTTTACGACTTCATGCACCAAGCCCCATTTTTCAGCTTGCTGAGCATCAAATAACTCGGCGGTAAGAAATAGGCGACGGCATCGTCTTGCTCCCATCGCTTTGAGGACATACGGGCTAATTGTTGCAGGGCTTAAACCTAGTTTTACTTCGCTCAAGCAAAACTTAGCATTATCAGACGCGATGGCAATGTCACAGCAACTAATCAGGCCAAGAGCACCACCGAACGCGGCGCCTTGAATTTTAACGATGGTTGGGACGGACAAGGTGTTAAGCGTCTCCATCAACAATGCGAGTTGCTTGGCGTCTTCAAGATTTTGCTGGTAATCCAGTGAGGCCATACGTTTCATCCATGACAGGTCAGCGCCAGCACTAAAGCTCTTTCCTGTTGCACTCAGGCAGAGTACTCGCACAGAAGGGTTTTGCTCAACTTCGGTAAGCTTAGTAAGTAAAGAAGCAATTGTTTCATCGCCAAAAGCATTATGCTTATCCGGACGATTAAGCACGAGACGCGCCGTATGGTTCTCTATTTTCAAGATTACAGATTGCTCTGACATTGTATTACTCTAATGCTCGTAAAAACTTACATTCGGAAGACGCCAAATTGCGTGTCTTGAATGTCTTTATTCATGCTTGCCGATAGTGCCATGGCAAGGACCTCACGCGTTTGCGCGGGTTCAATAATGCCATCATCCCATAACCTAGCTGTTGCATAATAGGGGTGAGATTGCCTTTCAAATTGATCAATAATAGGTTGTTTCAGTTTCGCCTCATCATCGTCAGACCAAGATTCACCGCGCTTTGCCATGCTATCGCGCTTTACTTGAGCAAGCACACCTGCTGCTTGTTCGCCGCCCATCACTGAAATGCGCGCGTTAGGCCACATCCACAAAAACCGAGGGTGATAGGCTCGACCGCACATTCCATAATTACCAGCGCCAAAACTGCCGCCAATAATGACTGTAAACTTAGGGACTTTCGCGCAGGCGACGGCCATCACCATCTTTGCGCCGTGCTTGGCAATGCCGCCTTCTTCAAACGACTTGCCGACCATGAATCCGGTGATATTTTGTAGAAAAACCAAAGGGATTTTTCGTTGCGAGCAAAGCTCAATAAAGTGAGCGCCTTTTTGCGCAGACTCAGAAAACAGAATGCCATTATTTGCGACGATACCAACCGGAAAACCGTCAATATGCGCGAATCCGCATACGAGCGTGTCGCCAAAATACTGCTTAAATTCTTGGAAGTTTGAGTTGTCGACAATTCTTGCAATGACTTCACGCACGTCATAAGGGGTTTTCAAGTCGCTCGGTACAGTGCCATTCAGTTCACTAGAGTCGTAGATAGGTTTAGCGGGTGTCTTACGTTCAATGGGATTTGCTTTTTTCCAATTAAGGTGTGCAACGCAATCTCTGGCAATCTGCAGCGCATGTTCTTCGCTATCAGCGTAATGATCCGCAACACCGCTTACTTTGCAGTGAACATCTGCACCACCCAAGGATTCGGCACTTACTTCTTCCCCTGTAGCGGCTTTCACTAACGGAGGGCCGGCCAGAAATATTGTACTGTGCTCACGAACCATAATGCTTTCATCAGCCATAGCGGGAACGTACGCGCCACCAGCTGTGCACAAGCCGAGTACGACAGCTATTTGAGGAATGCCTTTGGCTGACATATTTGCTTGGCGGTAAAAAATATTACCAAAATCGTCTTCATCAGGAAACACCTCGTCCTGGTTCGGTAGATTTGCTCCACCTGAATCAACCAGGTATACGCATGGCAGTCTATTCTCTTCCGCAATGGTAAGTGCGCGAAGGTGCTTTTTAACTGATAGAGGGTAATATGTTCCTCCCTTGATGGTCGAGTCGTTTACCACGACCATACATTCGGTGTTATTGATTATGCCGATACCACAGATAGCGCCAGCAGCAGGGATATCTTCGTCGTAAACTTCATGCGCCGCTAAAGCGCTCAACTCTAAAAACGGTGTACCAGGATCGAGTAGATGAGCGAGTCGCTCGCGAGGCAGCAATTTACCTTTAGCTCGATGACGCTCTGCGATATTATGCGGGGTTGATGCGTTAGCAGACAGTTTTTCACGTAGGTCGTCGACTAAGGCATCCATTGTGTCGCGTCGCGAATTAAACTCCGCACTGCCTACGGTCACTTTTGATTTGATGACTGGCATAGCTTGCTCCGTTTAGCGCGTTTCGTTGAACAGTTCACGACCAATTAACATCCGGCGCACTTCTGATGTGCCAGCACCGATCTCGTACAGTTTCGCGTCACGCAACAAACGCCCGGTGTCGTATTCGTTGATGTAGCCGTTGCCGCCTAATATCTGGATGGCATCTAAGGCCATTTTTGTTGCAGCTTCGGCGCAATAAAGAATAACGCCAGCGGCATCTTTTCTTGTTGTTTCCCCTCGATCAGCTGCTTGAGCGACGGTATATAAGTAAGCTCGTGACGCGTTGAGAGATGTGTACATGTCGGCGACTTTGCCTTGGATCAATTGAAACTCACCAATCGATTGACCAAATTGCTTACGCTCGTGGATGTACGGCACAACGTTGTCCATGCAGGCTTGCATGATGCCGGTTGGCCCGCCACTAAGAACAATTCGTTCGTAATCTAGCCCGCTCATAAGGACTTTTACACCCTTGTTTTCACCTCCTAATACGTTCTCGACGGGCACTTCAACGTTCTCAAATACCAACTCACAAGTGTTCGAACCGCGCATTCCAAGCTTGTCGAGCTTTGGTGAACGAGAGAAACCCTTCCAATCTCTCTCAACAATGAACGCTGTGATGCCATGAGCATTTAATTGAGGGTCGGTTTTGGCGTAGATGACGTAGGTGTTCGCATCTGGCCCGTTCGTAATCCACATTTTGCTACCGTTAAGGACGTAGTGGTCGCCCTTATATTCAGCGCGCAGCTTCATGCTAACGACATCGCTTCCCGCGTTCGGTTCGCTCATTGCTAAAGCGCCGATATGCTCTCCTGAACAGAGCTTGGGTAGATATTTGCGGCGTTGCTCGTCATTACCGTTTCGGTGTATTTGGTTAATGCATAAATTCGAGTGGGCACCGTAACTCAGGCCGATAGAGGCGCTACCACGGCTGATCTCTTCCATTGCAACAACGTGCGCCATGTAACCCAGACCGCTGCCACCAAATTCCTCTGGTATGGTCATTCCTAATAAACCAAGTTCACCAAACTTGGGCCACATTTCGTTTGGAAATTCGTTTTCTGAATCAACAAGGCTGGCGATAGGGCTGATTTTATCGCGAGTAAACGCCGCAACTTGGTCGCGTAGCATGTCGCAGGTTTCGCCAAGGTTGAAATTAAGTTGTTGCATTGATGCAATGCCCATGAGTGACTCCTGTAATGCTTTGATCCTCAGGCAACAACGCCTGAAAAGTAATTATATTTATTTGCTTAAAGCGTTTAGTGCTTCTTGGCAGCGCTCTTCGGCGCCATTTAATTCGTTTTCCATTGCTTGGATATCTAAAAGCTGTTGCGCCAATATGTTTTTTCTCTCGCGTATTTTTTCGAGTAGCTTGATTAACTGTGCTTCGTTATTGCCGCGAGGTTTATACATATCGATCAGCTCTTTTGATTCGGCGAGCGAAAGACCTAAGCGTTTACCGCGTAAAATGAGCTTTAGACGAACCCGGTCAGCTTCTGCGTATATACGCGTTTGACCATCACGTTTTGGACTTAATAGCCCTTCAGATTCATAGAATCGCATTGTGCGTGTAGTGATATCGAACTCGTGCGATAACTCTGAAATTGAATAGCTAGGCATGTAGCGCTCATTTGTATAACTAAGAAAGGATAAGAGGGTATAGTTACGTTAACGTAAACGTCAAGCTGTAATTTACTTATTTGATTCTCTTCGCAGCATGAGAATGCCTTGACGGCGAAGCATGTCGGACCAATTATCCATAATACTTGGATCACCGACACGTTTCGCATTACTACGACTAAAGCGGTTTAACCAGACGCCAAGCCCATTGAAACCATAAACGGGTTCTAAATCCGTGCGCTGAGAGGCCGGTAAGATATTCTTATTGATGTTGTCGAGTATGAGTGGCTCTGAGTTTGGTGTTGGGTAGTATGCCAATACCATGTGCGCTTGATTAAGCTCTAGAGCCTTTACATAAGAGATTTGAAGTTTGCTTTCGTCAACACCCGCGAATAGCAAAGTAAAGAACTTAGCGATCGCGTAGTCTTCACAGTCTCCGGCATTTTTAGCTAGTAACTCTACAGGGGTCGCCCAGTAGTCGGTGTCTCCCCATAGTTCGATATCGTCTATAAACGCCGCTTGGTTGAAGAAATCGTTAACTTGTTTTAGCTGTGCTAGCTCGACATCTTGTGTGTACGACTGTTTAAGGTCCCAAGCCATACTTTGCCAATCGACAAGGCGTTGTGCGGCATCACTGCCAAATCGTTGCTCTACGACCTCTAACAATTGATTTTTAAATTCCACAGCAAACGACGTCATTGCAGGTGTGATGAGCATTGCGGCTAACGCAATGTAGAGGTATTGCGTTAAAGAATTAAAGCGAAATGCCATCATGGCTGTTTTAGTTTGGCCCTTAGTGCGGATAGCTTGTCTTTAATACTTTTTTTGTCAGCGGCAGAGAGGTTGTTTCTCATCGTGTTGATGTTGGTTACGTCTACTGGTGGAGTTGTGATTGTGGGTATTGGTTCCGGCTCAGGAGTTGTACTGGCAACGAAGTTGCTGGAGCTCAGCTTAGGAAATTCGAGCGTTTCGAGTGAACCTGCGCGATCAAGCACAATTCGGTCTCTGTATACGGCATGCAAAGTCGCATTGCCTGGAAGTTGATCACCAATTGCGTAATTCAAAGTTGTGCGATCTGGCCCTTCGACAAGTGCTTTGGCTCGCTTAGGATCGTTGCTTGCTGACACCCCTGTTAAAGTTAAACGAAGACGGGTTTTTGGAAGATTTTCTTGTTTTGTTATTTGGGCTGCAGGCGCAGAAAAGTCCCCAAAAAGCTCAAATTTTGCGATATTTCTTTTGGGTGTTCGCTCTGGTGTGATCGCTTGTTTTGGAATGTTTGAAGCCTGCTGCTCTTTCTTCGAGGTTTCATCTAAATAAAATGGGTATAACTGGTATGCAGTTGCCGCGACCGAACCCGCTAGTAATAAAAGTGCGATGATCCATGGAAATTGTTTAGCGAGCATGTTTACTAAAATCCGCGACGATTCATAATGTAATTGTTATTAAACGGTGCCGTCATACAAATAGTTTGACGCACGATTTATAAACTTATCATAAAGGTGCGCCAGAGAGTGAGTGGTGCGTTAAATTTTGAAGTTGTTGATTAAGGCTTCAAGGTTCTGCGTGCTAGACATAAGTTGATCACTTGCTGTCAGAGATTCGTCAGCATTTGTTTGAGACTGAGCTCCAAGTTGAGATATTTGTTGAGCGCTGTTTTGAATGTGCTCGGTCATCATTGACTGCTCTTCGGCGGCGCCTGCAATTTGCTGGCTCATCGCAACAATGCTTCCTACGCTGTTTACGATTTGTTCGAGGGCCGCGCTGACTTCAGCGCTGTGTGAAACCGTTTCATCAGTCGTTTGGTGGCTCTTGGTCATTGAGTTGACAGCAAGACCAACACCTTTGTGGAGTTTGTCTACCATTAAATCGATATCTTCGGTCGACTTTTGAGTGCGCTGTGACAAGGTTCGTACCTCGTCAGCTACCACGGCAAAGCCGCGTCCTTGTTCTCCAGCTCGAGCAGCTTCGATCGCGGCATTCAAAGCGAGAAGATTGGTTTGCTCTGCAATGGCTTTAATCTCGACCAATGCATTCGTAATTTCTTTACTGTCGTCCGATACCTTGTGGATGTGGTCGACAGAAAGTTTTATTTCGTTCGCTAGGCGATCAATAGCTGTAACGGTTGCTTGAACGATCGATTGTCCAGTTTGTGCACGTGCCTCAGCTTGTTGCGCCGCTTCAGAGGTTTGAGCCGTGTTTTGAGCGACTTCACCAACTGCTGCAACCATTTGGGTCATCGCATTTGAGATTTCATCGGTTTCAGCTTTTTGTTTGTGGAAAGTGTCGCGTGTTTCCGTTGCAATGTCGTTGAGCTTGTTTGCGTCAGTCGATAAGCCATTAATCATGAAGCGAGCTGTTTCAATGAGCTGTTTGACTTGCATGGTCATATCGTTAAAGGAGTACGTGAGCGCGCCAAGTTCGTCTGACGATTGCTTTTCCATTTTGACGGTGAGATCGCCTGAAGCAACGCGTTTGGCAGCTACCGAGAAAGATTCAATCGCGCGCTTCACAGACATCGAAAAGCCCGTGTACAGATAAGCAATTACGATCAATACGACAAAAATAGTGCTGAACAGGTAAACCAAATAAGATTGCTGTTCTTGAATGCGTGCTTTAAGAATATCGCTTAATTCAGTCGCCGCAATCTCATTTAAATTCTCGAGCTGTACGTAGGTTTCATCGATCTCATTACTGAACAGCTGCCAGTCTAGCGATAAACGCACCGCATTCATTAGGTCTTCATCGATGGTGGTATTTAGCTTGTTGATGTTTGAACTGATACTGCTGAGCGCTTGCTTGAGTTCGGGGTTTATATTGCCTTCTTGCTCAAGCAGTGCGTTCAACTTGTCTTGGGCTAACAGTAGAGCTTCGTATTGACGATTGAGCTCATCGCTTGCGAGATAGCTAAGGTTGCCATCGTATAACGAATAAACGCCATAGGTTCTGACCTGCGCAAGTAGTGGTGATAGAGAGTTGTTTAAGGTTGAAGCGATTTGAAAGTATGACTGGATCAACGGATCTTCGTCTAAAGCCAAATGGGTCGATTGGGCAACGTCTAGAGCCAATTGCTGAACAGAGCTTTCTAGCTTCTTATACGAGTTTCGCTGGCTGGCAATATCAAGGTCTTGAGGAGTATTAATGACATCAGATTGCGCCGCTTTCAAAGCTTCAACGATCTCTGGGTTTAGCACACTCAAATCTTCTGAGATGTTTTCCAATAGATCGTTATTTAAATTATTGCTTCGCCGAGATTGATTTGCGAACGCCATATTTTGACGCTGTCGATTTAATGACTCAAAGTCAATCTGACGCTGAAAGTTGTGTTCATACGACAGTAGCGAAAAGTATATACCTGCGCCCCCTAACTTGTTTTTAGAGTCGCTAATTTGATCCTGAAGCTGAGAAAGAAGAATCCATCCAAGTGCGGCAATCGGCAGTATCCATAGAATACTGATTAACGCGAACTTTTGTGTGTAGCTAAGGCGATTCATTAATGCAATCGCAGGGGACATTAGGCTATTCAAGAAAACTCCTGTTTTTTCTAACTTGATGTACTTGGTAAACAAGCTGTCATAGCGTTGTGTTAATTAATATCGGCTATGAGGTCTGATAATTTAGTCCATTATCTGTGTTTCGCTAATTAAATCGGCGCATAGTTTACGGCATCGTGACGGGTGTGACGCATGGCTCAGTTTAAACTCGACTTACAATGATTTAATGTACTGTGCTTACGGTGCGCCGATAAATACACATAGAATGGCGTCCTGTTTTGGCAATTCGTTTTGGCTTTTGCCCCGATTATTTTTGAGATGATAGAGAGAGTTGCGTGACCGAACTCGCACCCGCACCTGATCAGCTAGAAGAAAACCTACCGTCAACAATCCCCGAGTTTGAAAGGCTTCCCTTCACATTCGCTAAAAAACAGGGGGTTGTTATTGCGTTGGTTAATGACGAACAAAAGGTTTTGTATCGCGCTGGAATCACTAATAGCGCATTCGTAGAAGTGAATCGTGTTACTCGTGGCTCGCTGGATTTTGAATTAGTTAGTGAGCAAGAATTCGAAGAAGCATTAAACGCGTCTTATCAAAGTGACTCAGCTGAGGCCATGCAAATGGTTGAGGGCTTGGGTGACGATATGGACCTTGCAAGCCTTGCAAACTCAGTGCCTGAAACTGAAGACCTCTTGGAGCAAGAAGACGACGCTCCTATTATCCGGTTGATTAACGCGATCTTGACCGAGGCTGTTAAAACAGGGGCGTCCGATGTGCATATCGAGACTTTCGAGAAACAGCTTGTCGTGCGTTTTCGTATTGATGGCATTTTGCGTGAGATCGTAAAGCCAAAACGTGCTTTGGCGCCGTTGCTCGTTTCTCGAATCAAGGTTATGTCTAAATTAGATATCGCCGAAAAACGGATTCCGCAAGATGGTCGTATCTCTCTTCGTGTTGGGGGGCGAGAAGTAGATGTTCGTGTATCCACAATGCCGTCAGCAAATGGTGAACGCATCGTTCTGCGTCTATTAGACAAAAACGCGGGGCGGCTAAGCATCCAACACTTAGGCATGACTGACCGTGATAGCGGAACGCTGAAATCTATTTTGGCTCAGCCACATGGAATTATGCTGGTCACGGGTCCGACTGGTTCTGGTAAAACAACCACACTATATGCCGGATTGTCTGAGATTAATGACCGTAGTCGAAACATACTTACGGTCGAAGATCCGATCGAGTACAACCTTCCAGGAGTCGGTCAAACCCAAGTAAATACGAAAGTGGATATGACTTTCGCTAGAGGCTTGCGCGCCATACTTCGTCAAGACCCAGATGTCGTGATGATCGGTGAAATTCGGGATTTAGAAACGGCGGAAATTGCAGTTCAAGCCAGTTTAACTGGTCACTTAGTGCTGTCTACACTGCATACTAATACGGCTGTTGGCTCTATAACCCGTATGATGGATATGGGTGTTGAGCCATTCTTGATTAGCAGCAGTCTCGTTGGAATTATTGCGCAGCGTCTAGTTCGAGTGCTTTGTGATGACTGTAAAGAAGCGTATGTTGCAGATGAGGGAACATGCAGATTGCTAGGAGTTGATCCTAAAAATCCACCAACCCTATACCGTGCCAAAGGGTGCAGTGAATGTAATCACTTAGGCTATCAAGGACGATTAGGTGTTTACGAGATTATCGAGATCGATAATCAGATGCGTAGCTTGATCCACGATCGTGCAAGTGAGAAAGAACTAGAAGCCTGCGCTCGAGAAAAATCCCCTGCAATTTTTGATGATGGGGCAAGGAAAATCTTAGATGGTGTGACGACTGTTGAAGAAGTCTTACGTGTCACACACAAAGGTTAGTTATGGCAGCCTTTGAATATGTCGCTCTTGATGAGCGTGGTAAAAAACAGAAAGGCGTTATAGAAGCGGATTCCGCGCGTCAGGTGCGTCAGTCTCTTCGAGATAAAGGATGGATGCCGCTCGAGGCGAATCAAGCGGCTGAACAAAAACAGTCTAAAAGTCTTCTAGCGCGTAAGCCAAGTTTGAGCGTACGCGATCTTGCTTTAGTTACTCGCCAAATCGCCACATTAGTTCAAAGCGGGATCCCTATCGAAGAAACGCTCAGTGCCGTGGCCTCTCAAAGTGAGAAACCTAATATTCGCAGTATGATTTTGGCGATTCGATCGAAGGTTTTAGAAGGTTTTACCTTGGCAGATAGCTTGGCGGAATACCCCGCGGCTTTCCCTAAGTTATATCGATCAACTGTTGCAGCTGGCGAAACTGCCGGGCATTTAGATTTAGTGTTGAATCGACTCGCTGATTATACCGAAGGACGTCAGGCTGCGCGTCAGAAAATCCAATTAGCAGCTATTTACCCAGTGATATTGTCGATCGTTGCAATTTCTATTGTTGTGTTCTTGTTGACCTATGTGGTGCCTGACATCATTGAGGTATTTATCAATAATGGGCAGGCTCTCCCTCCTTTGACGCAAGCTTTACTGAGCGTTAGCGACTTTTTAGCAGAATGGGGTGGATTACTAGCTGCATTGTTGGTGATCGCTTTTATTGGTTTCCAGTATATGTTGAAACGGCCCAGCTTTAGATTTCAGTGGCACCGACAATTGCTTGTTTGGCCATTTATTAAGAAATTGAGTCGGGGAACAAATACTGCTCAGTTTGCAAGTACCTTGAGTATTTTAACTAGCTCTGGCGTGCCGCTAGTTGAAGCGATGAAAATTAGTTCAGAGGTTCTCAGTAACGACTGTCTTAAAGCGTCATTACAAGACTCCGCGAAACAAGTCAGTGAAGGTGCGAGTCTGCACAAAGCGCTAGAGAATACGGGATATTTCCCACCGATGATGGTTCATATGATTGCTAGCGGTGAGTCTAGCGGCGAACTGGATCAGATGTTAGAGCGAACTGCGAGCCATCAAGAGAGTGATTTGGCCGCACTAATTGAAACGATTGTCGGTTTGTTCGAGCCCTTAATGCTCTTATTAATGGGGGGCGTGGTATTAATTATCGTCCTCGCGATTATGTTGCCAATCCTTGGAATGAGTAACTTGGTTGGCTAAAAAAAACTAATGAAGAAAGGTGTTATTCAATGAGTGTCCACGGTAAAAAACAACATGGTTTTACCTTGATTGAAATCATGGTTGTGATGGTTATTTTGGGTCTTTTAGTGGCAGTGGTAGCGCCAAATATACTTGGACGCGGGGAAGAAGCGAGAATTGGCGTTGCTAAAACGCAGTTGCGTAACGTTTCGTCTGCTCTGGATTTATATAAGCTCGATAATTTCAATTACCCTAGCACTGAGCAAGGTTTAGAGGCTTTGGTTAATAAGCCATCAGGTTCACCTGAACCAAAGAACTGGAGCAAAGATGGATACTTGCCAAGCGTTCCAAAAGATCCTTGGGGTGTTGAATATCAGTATGTAAGCCCAGGCTCTGAAGGTCCTTACGACCTGTATTCGTTTGGCGCAGATCAGCGCGAAGGCGGTGAGGGTGATGCGGCTGATATTAGTGTGCACGACTTGAACTAAGTTATGTTTTTTTCTTCCGAGCAATATCAACGTAATAAGGGCTTTACGCTCATTGAATTGTTGGTCGTGATGGTATTGCTTGGATTGCTCGCTGGCCTTGCTACGACGAGCTTCGGCGGTAATCAAGCGCGTGAATTGGATATAGAAACCAATAGAATGCATGCGCTCATGCGAACCGCGGCAAATGAAGCTATCTTTAGTAATGCTGAAATCGGTGTTCGAATTAGTGAGCAGGCTTACGATTTCATTTCGTACAACGAAGAAGAACAAAATTGGTCCCTCGCGACCAGCCCAGTCCTAAAACCTCAAGTATTGCCCGAATGGATGTTTCTCGAATTTGAGAGAGAAGGTGAAGAGGTAGTTCTCCCGAGCTCTGAAAAAGAAGAAAGTGAATTTGGTGGCAGTGTTTTTGATGATGACGATTCAAGTTCTACTAGCGATTCTTCTCTGCGGGATAAAAAGACGCCCGATTTCATGTTTCTGTCTAGCGGCGAGATTACCAATTTTACGGTACGTTTAAGTTTGCGAGACGACCTCGATATATTCAAAGAAGTTACGCTGAATGAGTTTGGGGAAATATCGTTACCCCACCTTGAAGATGAGTCTCAGTAATGTTTCGAACGAACCATGGCGGGTTTACGTTGATCGAGGTGCTTGTCGCGCTTGTTTACTTTTCTTTGATTGGTGTTGTTCTGCTTGAAGTGAGTGCATCATCTACCAACAACGTACTATCAGCTCGTTTAAATAGTTACGCAACGTGGATTGCTGAGAACAAGTTAACCCAGCTTCGTCTTGAGGAAGGCTTGCCAGCCACGCGAGAATATAAAGAAGACATCGAATATGGCACTGATGAGTGGCAGGTCGTGACGGCCGTTCAAGCGACAGAAAATCCAGATATCCATCGCGTTGAAGTGAGAGTGTCTCTTCGGCAGTCTGAAGATAATGAATTGTCGCAAATTCGTTCATTAACAGGGTTCATTGGTCGGTATTAATCGTATGCGTCGCAGTCATGGTTTTACCCTGTTAGAAGTATTGATAGCGATCAGTATTACTGCATTGATCGGCCTAGGGGCATGGCAATTGCTGAATACTGCAATACGCACCTACGAGTTGGGTCAGGAAAGTTTAGAGAGTTTGTCGCAATTGCAACGTGCTCAATTACTTATCGCTCGCGACTTCCAACAGGTCGTTCCCCGTGCAATTCGAGACGAATATGGTGATTATTCTGCCGCCTTACTTTCAGGTGATGAGTTTGATGTCGTCGAATTGACGCGTGTTGGATGGCGAAACCCAATTCAGGAAGAGCGTTCAGATACGCAGCGAGTCGCTTATTCAATCGATGATGGCGATTTGATAAGGCGTTATTGGAAGGTTCTTGACCGCGCCCAGGATTCGGAGGCGATTTCGCGAAGACTTTTAAGTGATGTTGAATCTTTCTCTGTTCGTTACCTCAATGATAGTGATGCATGGGTGGACGAGTGGCCACCTCAAGAGTTCGAGGTTGACGACTCTGAATTAGACAATATGCGCCGCTTCGTAGTGCTGCCAAAAGCTGTAGAAATCAATCTCTCTCATCCTCGCTACGGAAATATCTCTCGCCTTTTTCAGCTACCGAATTACCTGGAAAATACGCTTATTGACTCTCAGAGCGGGAATGGAGGGCAGGGTGAAAATAGTGATGATCAAAATGCCGGTGGTGATCAAGGCAACTCAGATGGGACGGGTTCCTCTAACAATGGCGCAGGAGAGCAAAATTCGTCACCTGATAATGGCATCACAGGCGGGAATTTATGATGCTAGGATTCTCGCAATCTTCCCCGTTTAAAGGCTCGCTCGTAAAGCAGCGTGGTGTCGCATTAATGCTTGTCATATTGATCTTCGCGCTAGTAGCGATTCTTGCAACAGGCATTTATAAACGACAAAAAATATTTATATACGGGGCGAGCGGTTTGGTTACTAGCGCACAAGCCTATGAATATGCGCTCGGGTCCGAGACTTATGCGCGGCGCTTGCTTTTAGAAGATTGGCGCGAAGACAAAGATAAAAACGAATTTGTAGACGATACTGCGCAAACGCAAGATGCCTTGTTGCTTCCTGTTGATAATGCTCTGTTGGAAGCTCAGTTTAATGACTTACACGGAAGAATTAATCTCAACGACCTTGTTTATGTTGATGGTGTGGCGAATCAAATAATGGCTGATCGGTTTAAGCGTTTGCTTAACAGACTCTCCCTTGATGATGTAAAGGTAGAGCGTTTTCAAGATTGGATAGATGAAAATCAAGATGCGACCGGTATTGAGGGCTATGAAGATGGAGAGTATCTATCGAAGGATGTGCCTTATCGCACTGGAGGGCAGGTGTTCGTGCATCCAAGCGAAATGTTGTTGATTGAGGGGGTGAACCAGGGAGCGTATGAAGTATTACTGCCTTTCGTATCGACTCTCCCTCAAGGTCGAGCGCCCATCAATGTTAATACGGCGAGCCCAGAAGTACTTCAAAGCCTCATTGAGAATTTGCCCGATGAGGTAGCCGAGAGTCTCGCGTCAAAATCAGACGAAACGCCTTGGGTAAACATCCAAGAATTTGCTCAAGAACCTGATTTAAAGGGACTTAAATTAGACCAAACCTATTTAGGTGTCGCATCAAGTTTTTATGAACTAGCGACACGCATAACGCTGGATGAGAGAAAAGTTCGATTGCGTTCAATTCTCTATCGCGCTCAAGAAGATGGTAGTGTAACCTTAATTCAACGTGATCAAGGCCAGAAGTACCTTATAACTAAGTCTGGTTCGCAAACGAGTACACAATAATAATGGCACATAAAGTTTTTCTTTTACCTGTTGAACCCTATTCACCCAATGATGCGCGGTATGACTGGCGTCTTTATGATTTGAGTGGCGTGAAAGTCGGCGGTGGCTCAGCTATTTCAACAGATGACTTGCAACAAGTCTTGATGCAAAACGGAGCAGAAGGCGTTAAGGCTGTGTTGGTATGGCCGAGCAATTTGAGCTTCAGTACGAACGTTGACCTTCCATCTAAGAACGCCCGTTACGCCCAGCAAGCCATAGCATTCGCAATCGAAGATAAGCTAGCAACAGATATCGAATTACTGCATTTTGCATTAGGTAAAAATAACAGTAAGACGGGTACGCCTGTGCGTTGCGTCGAGAAGTCGTTGTTTATTGGGTTTCACGATGATGTTCTTGAGGCTAAGCCGGACGTTCAACTAAGTGCATCGTATATAGACGCTGAGATGCTGGTTTCATCTGAAGCTGATATTGTTATCAGCCTCGAAGGTGATACCGCTATCGTCAACGCTAAACAGTGTGCCGTGCGTGTTCGAGCACAAAATCTAGTTCCCTACATGGATACTTTGTTGCTTGGTCCAGATGACGAAAGCGCTGAAACGATCAAAATTAAGGTGTACGATCACAACGCGAATGAGGCCGATCATAAGATTTTATTGGCTGAGTTAGAGCAATATCCAGGGTGTGATATCGATATCGAAGCCTTGTCGATATCGAGTTTAGACTTATTGGTAGAGTCTTATTTTCACGCGGGTGCGCCAGAGATTGATCTATGCCAAGGTGAGCTTAAAATCGTCCAAGAGGGTTCAGGTCAATTGCGCCAATGGGCATGGGTTGCAGGCGTTGCATGTATTGCTTTCTTGTTACAGCTTGGTGTTTTTATTGGTAAGGGCATGCACTACCAGTCATCTGCGGATGATCTGGCTCAACAAGCCTTAGCAACTTACAAGCAAGCGGTACCAAATTCGAAAAATGTTTCGGTTGGAAGGTTAGCTCGCATTATCAAAGGTAAGCTTCGCCAATCGAACAATAAAGGTACTGATGTTGGATTCTTGACCTTATTAGGCGAAGCAGGCTATCAATACCAGCAGCGCAAAAACTCTACTGATATTCAGTTTACTGCCTTGAGTTTTAACGCCCAGCGCGGTGAGCTAGTAATCGAACTACGCGCTAAGAATTTTGAACAGATGGATCAGCTGAAAACCGCAATTGTTTCGGCAGGTTTGATTGCGAAAATAAGTTCCGCGGTTCAAGAGAATCAATATTACCGCGGACGTTTGAGCGTAAGTGAGGGGTAGGGTAAATCATGATTAAAAGTCCATTGTTTACTCAGGCGAAGGATCGTTGGGAATCGCTAGAAGCGCGTGAGCAGCTCAGCCTAAAAGTTATGTTTGTCGCAGTTGTTACTTCACTTATGTACTTCGCAATGTGGGTGCCAGCACAAAGCTATATGGATCGCGCCGAGCAAGACCTAAAAGATAAAGCAGCTCTTCTTGAATTGGTTAAGAGTTCGCGCGATCAGCTGCGCAGTTCTTCATCGAATACGTCGAATGCTTCTAATCTTAATAGCCAGCAATTGGTTTCTACTGTGACGAACATGGCACGAAAGCAATCATTAAACCTAAAACGTTTTGAACCTAGCGGAGAGAATAAGGTCAAACTCTGGGTTGAAGATGTGTCCTTCGATACATTAGTCACATGGCTCAGCACTCTCGAACGTAGTGTTGGGGTGCAGGTCGAGCAAATTTCCGTTGAAAAAGAAGATAAACCCGGTGTTGTTAGTGCAAGGTTGACGCTATCGTCCTAAACTGACTGCACTTGTGCTCTTATGAGCACACTACGTTTAGCTCGTTCATCTATAAAAGGGGTCCCAGGATGCCAATTACCACCGATGAAGTAGAGGCGCGTGTAGTAAGGCTTGATGCCAGTGCCATTAAGGAAGCAAGAACAATTCTATTTCGTGCTTACAAGCACGAACCTACTTTCAAATATTTGTTCCAAGCGGAACGTCCTGGCTATGATCAGCGAGTACGCGCCACTATTCGGGAATTATGCCACTTACACTTTTCGTTAGATCAAGAAGTAATCGGTTTAACACTAGACAGTCGCTTGATCGCGGTTGCTCTAGTTGGTAGCCCTGTGGTTCGTCTTGATTTGAGTCGGCAATTTGCTTGGCGAATGCGAATGTTATTAACGGCAGGTTCTGAAAGTACTTGGCGATACATTGAATATCATAAGCAAATTCATAAAGTTCTTCCTCACGGAGAGCACCATGAGCTTCCTTTGATTGGTGTCGATGCCCAACACCGTAGTCTTGGTTACGGTAAACAGCTCATGGCTGCGGTCGAAGAAGTTTGCCGAGAAAATCCTGCATCATCTGGAATCGCGCTAGATACTGGCAATATGCGCTATATCAGTTTTTATGAAAAGCTTGGTTATCGCATTGTCGGCAGTGTAGCTGTTGGTGACGTGACTGAGAGCGTCCTTTTTAAAAGTTTCTAGTTTATAAATTCACATACTGAAGTAAGAAATGTCTGAATTCGATTTTGATTTGTTTGTTATTGGTGCTGGTTCTGGTGGCGTACGTTTAGCACGTATGTCAGCAGCTTCTGGAGCAAAAGTTGCGGTTGCTGAAGACCGTTATCTTGGTGGTACTTGTGTCAACGTCGGTTGCGTGCCTAAAAAACTATTCGTATATGCATCACATGTCATAGAGGAGTTGGAAGACGGTGAGGGGTTTGGGTGGACAAACTCGGGTGACTTGAATTTCGATTGGCCGACCTTGCGTGATAACAAGAACAAAGAGATTGGTCGTTTGAACGGCATCTATCAGAACCTGCTAGAGAATAGCGGAGCTAAGATTATAAACGGCTCGGCTAAGCTCGTTGGGCCGAATATCGTTCAAGTCGGTGACCAGCAGTATACCAGCGAACGAATTGTGGTCGCGACAGGGGGCTGGCCTCACAAACTAAATATCCCAGGTAGTGAACATATCATCACCTCGAATGAATTCTTTTATCTAGATACATTGCCCAAGTCTGCAGTTGTTCAGGGCGGTGGTTATATCGCGATTGAGCTCGCAGGTATTTTGAACGGACTCGGTGTTGACACCACAGTGGTATTCCGAGGAGAGAAACTACTGCGAGGTTTTGATGAAGAAATTCGTGATTTTGTCGCCAAGCAAGTTCAAAACAAAGGTATCAAGCTGATATCTCATACGAATATCGATAGCGTCACGCATTGCGATGACTCGTATCAAGTATACCTGTCTGACCACGAGGTCTTGCAGACCGATTTGGTTCTTACAGCATTGGGGCGTGTGCCTAAAGTTGACGGTTTGGGGTTGGAAGACTTAGGCGTAGAACTCAAACCAAACGGAGCAGTGTGCGTAAATGATGACTTCCAAACGTCGGTTCCGAGTGTATACGCAATTGGTGACGTGATTGACCGTGTTCAATTGACGCCGGTCGCTTTAGCTGAGGGTATGTATCTTTCAAAACTGTTTTTTGCTGATAAAAAACCATCTTCAGTTGATTATGAAAATATTCCTACAGCGGTATTTTGCCAACCAAATATCGGTACGGTTGGCTTAACAGAAGAGCAAGCACGAGAATCATTTAATGTAGACGTATATGCTTCAAGCTTTAAACCAATGAAGCATACAATGAGTGGTCGAAATGAACGCAGTATGATGAAACTCATTGTAGATAAAGACACGGATAAAGTGTTGGGAGCTCATATGGTAGGTCCTGATTCTGGTGAAATTATTCAAGGTATCGCAATTGCCATCAAGGCTGGAGCTACCAAATCTGTATTCGATAGTACGATCGGCATTCACCCGACAGCCGCAGAAGAGTTTGTGACAATGCGTCAAGCGCGTTAGACCAAGTCGCATAAGTACAACAAATGCCTTAGCGAGTATCATAAAAGCTTGTATACTCGCGCTTTAATTTTTTGCTTAGGAGTTAGTTTTGAGTTCGGTTGAATTACAACAGCGTGTGTTAAGCGGTATGCGCCCAACGGGTAAATTACACATGGGGCATTATCACGGTGTTTTAAAAAACTGGGTTGAGTTGCAGCATGATTACGAATGTTTTTTCTTTGTAGCTGACTGGCATGCACTCACAACGCATTACGAAGCGCCTTATGACATTGAGCAAAGCGTCTGGGATATGGTGATTGATTGGTTAGCTGCGGGGATTAACCCTGGCAACGCAACCATGTTTATTCAATCTCACGTGCCTGAGCACGCCGAGCTTCACTTACTTTTATCTATGATGACCCCGCTTGGTTGGTTAGAGCGAGTGCCAAGCTATAAGGATCAACAAGAGAAACTTAAAGAGCGTGATCTCGCAACATATGGCTTTTTGGGTTATCCCTTACTTCAAAGCGCTGACATCCTTGTGTACCGTGCCGGTCTTGTTCCGGTAGGTGCAGATCAGGTTGCGCACGTTGAATTAACGCGCGAGGTAGCTCGACGTTTCAACCACCTGTATGGCAAAGATCCAGGTTTTGAAGAGCAAGCAGAAGCAGCCATCAAAAAAATGGGCAAGAAGGCATCTAAGCTATATCGAACGCTTCAAAAACGTTTCCAAGAACAAGGTGATGACGAGGCATTAGAGACAGCACGCGCGCTAATTCGAGATCAGCAAAATATTACGATTAGTGATCGTGAACGCTTGTTTGGCTACATTGAAGGTGGCGGTAAGGTCGTCTTGCCAGAGCCGCAAGCATTATTGACCAAGGCATCTAAAATGCCAGGGCTTGACGGTCAAAAAATGTCGAAGTCTTACGGCAACACGATTGCATTACGTGAAGAGCCTGATGTCGTTGAACAGAAGATTCGCACAATGCAAACCGACCCTCAGCGCGTTCGCTTAACTGATGCCGGTGATCCTGATAAGTGTCCTGTCTGGAAACTTCACGAAGTCTACTCTGATGAATCAACGAAAGAGTGGGTTCAAACTGGGTGTCGCAGTGCAGGAATTGGCTGTCTTGAATGTAAAAAGCCCGTGATTGACGCGGTACTTGAAGAACAGCGTCCAATTCGTGAACGCGCTCGCCAATATGAAGAGAACCCTGAGTTAGTGCAAAGTATTATTGTTGAAGGTCGTGAGCGTGCGCGTGATGCAGCGAAAGCCACACTTGAAGAAGTCCGTCAGGTGATGGGCCTTTCATTCGGAGCGTAACTACGAGCGATTTATGCAAAATGATAACTCAGTAAATACATCAGCGCAGACGCCAAATGATGACAATGCTGAGTTATCAAACACTTTAGAGTCACCTGCCACACATGAACAGCATGTTTTGCCATTAGCTTTTGTTGATGGCAAACCTCTCACCGAAATTCCCCAAGATCTTTACATTCCGCCTGACGCATTATCAGTGATATTACAGGCTTTTGAAGGTCCGCTAGATCTATTGCTTTATTTGATTCGAAAGCAAAACATGGATGTGTTGAATATTGATGTTGCTTCAATTACGAAACAGTATATGCAATATATCGATGCAGCCAGAGAGTTAAAGTTTGAGCTTGCGGCAGAATATCTATTGATGGCCGCGATGTTGGCAGAGATTAAGTCTCGAATGTTGCTACCTAAGCCAAAAAATGAAGATGGCGAAGAAATAGATCCGCGTGCTGAATTGATTCGTCGCCTGCAACAATATGAGCGCTTTAAGGTTGCTGCCGAAGATATTGATGCTTTACCTCGTTTTGACAAAGATTATTTCGCATCGCGCGTCGCGGCAAACATGGAAGAAGTTGCTGTTCGACAACCTGATGTTAGTCTTGATGAGCTAATGTTCGCGCTAAAAAATGTTCTAGAACGGTCCGACCATTTTATTAGTCATCAAATTGAGCGTGAAACGCTTTCCACGCGTGAACGGATGTCTCTTGTATTGCAACAACTTAATGATGCTAGCTACGTACCATTCGAGCGATTTTTCACTCTCGAAGAAGGTCGGCAAGGTGTTGTGGTTACGTTTTTGGCGATTATGGAATTGATCAAAGAGCAATTAGTAGAGTTCGTGCAAGCAGAAGCCTTTGGCGCTATTCACGTGAAAGCAAAGTTGCTTCCGCAATAATTCAAACCTAAATGAAACCCTCGGTTGCGTTTTCTTAGTCAAAACGGCGACAATCTAGTTATTCCCAATTAGATAAACAAAAAAACAAGATCATGTCTGACATTGAAATAACGGAAGTCAATCAAGCTGGCTCAGTGCGTTCAACAAGTAATTCATTCGATTTAACGCAGTTGAAGCGCATTGTTGAAGCAACGTTAATGGCATCGGACAAGCCCATGAGCGTTGATAAGCTCCATGCAATGTTTGAATTGCATGAACAGCCGCAGAAATCAGACATTCGTTTGGTCTTGGAAGAACTTCAGAATGATTATTTATCTCGTGGTATTCAGCTAAGCAAGGTCGCGAGTGGGTATCGTTTCCAGACCGCGAAAGATTTATCTATGTGGGTAGGGCGTTTATGGGAAGAGCGACCGCAAAAGTATTCACGTGCTTTACTCGAGACTCTGTCGCTGATTGCATATCGACAACCTATTACCAGAGGTGAAATCGAAGATGTTCGTGGTGTGGCTGTTAGCTCGCACATAATGAAGACCTTATTAGAAAGACAATGGATAAAGGTCGTAGGTCATCGTGAAGTTCCAGGTCGCCCAGCAATTTATGCCACGACTAAATTATTTC
>NZ_LWFI01001309.1:0-816 GCF_001635735.1 Oleiphilus sp. HI0067 | reverse complement strand
ATTTCACTTAACTTGCGGATTGACGCGTTGTATTTCATTATTCCCACCTAAATTTCTTATTTCTAACTCTAGTTTAAGAGACGAATTACGCTTTGACTATTCGATTGTGCTGACTAGCTTTTAGAGTAGTACGTAAAGCGATATTTCTCGGGGTTTTCTTTGATTATTTTTTCATATTTGGCGAGACAAGTGTTGGGATCAATGCTTGCGGTCACATTTATCCTTTTGCTCATTTTTATGAGTGGCCGTTTTATTAAGTATTTATCGCAAGCTGCCGTCGGGAATATTTCTGCTGATATTTTGTTTTTAGTCATGGCATTTCGCTTGCCAGGTTTTTTAGAGTTGATTCTTCCTCTAGGGCTTTTTATGGGAATCCTCTTGGCGTACGGACGTATGTACATGGAAAGTGAGATGACTGTCCTGCATGCCTGTGGTTACAGCCAAAATAAGTTGCTTGCTTCGACTTGGGTAATCTCTGGCTTTGTTGCATTGAGTGTTGGTCTATTAACTTTGTACGTGTCGCCTGCGGGCATGGCCAAGGTAGAAAAGTTGTTTGCTGAACAAGCAAGTAAAACAGCGTTCGAGTTGCTTGTTCCGGGGCGCTTTCAGAATCTGAATATCGGAAATCGTATTACTTATGCGGGAGCATTGAGTGATGATAAGCAGACAATGTTTGATGTATTTATCGCCGAGTCTTCTGAGGATGATGCCGAGCGGCTCAACATATTGTATGCAGAAAAGGGTGTTCAGAGCGTAGATGCTGAAACCGGAGATCGATATCTTGTGCTTCACAACGGTAAACAATATCAAGGGGCT
>NZ_LWFI01001308.1:0-965 GCF_001635735.1 Oleiphilus sp. HI0067 | reverse complement strand
AAACGATTATGTCGTTGCCACTTCATTTTAGAGCGCAGCGCGTTAAGTTAACCGTCTCATTTGGCTTGGTTGAGTTTCATGAGTGTGCGCATTTTTCAGAATTAAGCGTTAAAGCTGACCAAGCATTAGCGCAAGCAAAGAGACAAGGTCGAAATCAAGTATGCGTATGGCATGCAGAGGCCGATAAGAAGAATAGGGAAGAGTAAAGAGGTGGGCGATGTTCGAATTAACTTTCTACGGTGAGTTACAACCTGGTGCGGATTTAGACGACTGTAAAGCTAAGCTTGCGCAGTTATTTAAAGCTAATCCTGCACAGATCGAAAAGATGTTTTCAGGTCAACGTGTGGTGCTGAAAGGCAAGCTAGATCAAGCAACGGGTGATAAATATCTCGCTGCATTAAAAGCTCGTGGTGCAAAGTGTCAGCTTGAAAGCACAGATCAGCCAGCATCGTCTCCAGCTCCAGCTCCAGCTCCAGCTCCAGCTCCAGCTCCAGCTCCAGCTCCAGCTCCAGCTCCAGCTCCAGCTCCAGCTCCAGCTCCAGCTCCAGCAGCTGAACCTGAGTCTGAGTCTGAGTCTGAGTTACCTCTGCCAACGGTAGAAGAATCTGCACCTGCTGCACCCATGGTAGTAGAGAGTAAAAGTGGCTTGAATGTCGCGGGTGAAAAAGTGGATCAAATGCTATCGCATAGTGCATTAAGCCTAGACCCAGTAGGGGTAGATCTTGCCGAAAAAACCGAAGAGGTTCCCACTCCTGAGCTGAACGAATTAGATAATGTTTCGCTCGCACCGGCTGGTAGCGATCTTGGCCAAGAGAAAAAAGAAGAAGCAGCCGTCGTACCGGATATCAGCCATCTTTCGTTAAAGAGTGATTAAACCGCGTTATTCTTTTCATGATGTCATTGCCGCGCAGGCGGCACAAAAGCGCTTTAGCGCGTTGAACGACAAAAAGTCGGCCCGAAGGGTA
>NZ_LWFI01001307.1:0-711 GCF_001635735.1 Oleiphilus sp. HI0067 | reverse complement strand
GGGAGATAAGTGGCTTTCAGACGAAGACGGAGCGCCCGTTATTTATCGACATAAATCATGCGGAGAGATCACTCAACCAAAATTTGTGTGCGATTGTTGTGGCGACGACATTCACGCAAGAGACATCGATGCGCTTGCAGGGCCAGGAGTGACCAAAAAACTAACCTCTAATATCAAGGCTTAAGGCTGATTATTTTTTAGACAAATGACCTAACTCAAGCAAAGCATGTTATTCACTTGAGCAATCAAAGGGGCACTGCTCCAATAGATTAGAAAGTTAGCAACAATTTAATTGATATAACTTTCGTGCTTAAAATAGTGACCAGTTCTCTGCAAGATGCTCATGCTTCTTCCGGCATAATTTCTAAAGCTTGGCTTCGAGACATTCGTTTATCCGAAGTTGTCGTCATCGCTACCATCTACGTTGTTTTTGCACGACTAGGACAAACATTCGCTATTGAGCCCTCCAATGTAACGCCCGTTTGGATACCTTCTGGCGTGCTGATGGCAGTAGCCTTACGATACGGCCCCCACATATGGCCAGGCGTTTTCTTAGGTGCGTTTTTAGGAAACATTTGGGCTTATTTTTCCACTAAATCATTCTCTACCATATTTAATGCGATTGCCTCTGCATCGATGAATGGTTTGGGCGATGTCATCAGCATTGTTGTGGCCGCGGAGTTAATAAGACATTTTGCAAGAAGCGAAGAA
>NZ_LWFI01001306.1:0-1018 GCF_001635735.1 Oleiphilus sp. HI0067 | reverse complement strand
ACAATATTTGCAAGCTTCAAGGTGGTATCAATGACTTGCTTAGATCTCGCCTCGACGATTGCAGCAGCTATGCGCTTAGCAAAACGCTCTTCACCATAATCTCTTAGTACACGCACCAACCCTTGCTCTTCGACTTCTGCGAGCCACTGCTGAGCACTAACACCAGCACTGGTATCCATGCGCATATCAAGAGGGCCGTCGTTCATAAAACTAAAACCTCGATCAGCTTCGTCCAACTGCGGTGACGAAACACCTAGATCAACCAATACTCCATCTGCCAACTCATCACCACGCTTAGCTAAATACAGTGGAATATCGACAAACGAGCCATGCTCTATCTCAAAACGGGCGTCTTCATCATGAAGTTTGTTTGCAACCTCAATAGCAGCTAGATCTTTATCAACTCCAACCAAACGCCCTGATTCTGACAAACGACTTAAAATGAGACGGCTATGCCCACCTCTGCCAAAGGTTCCATCAACATATAGTCCTTCTTCATTGCCTATAAGCGCATCAACGGCTTCATTAAGAAGCACTGTAATATGGGCAGAGTCAGTCATAGCTATAGCGACAAGTTATTTAATTGTTCTGGAATATCATCATCAGACTCGTCAGCATCAAGCCAATCAATCCAACGTTGCTCACTCCACAATTCAAATTTCTTACCTTGACCAATCAACATGGTTTTCTTTTCAAGCCCAGCATATTCGCGCAGAGGCGTAGGCAAAAGAATGCGTCCATTTGCATCCATTTCTAATGGCGTTGCATAACCGATCATGAGTCGCTGAATTCTTCGAGAGGCTTTATTGAAACTAGGAAGTGCTTCGAGTTTAGGAAGAAGCTCTTGCCACTGATTTTCTGGATAAACCAACAAGCAACGCTCTTCGGTATGTGCAGTCACTACCACACGGCCACCACAAAAAGACGAAAGCGATTCCCGAATCTTCGTCGGAATCGCCATACGACCTTTTGCGTCCATGTTGATTGCGTGGCTGCCTAAAAACACCCTTCAAACCCC
>NZ_LWFI01001305.1:0-1050 GCF_001635735.1 Oleiphilus sp. HI0067 | reverse complement strand
AGAATCGCATCTAAGCAATTATCCTCGTCAACAACATGCACTGGAACATTCAGAATTCTTCCAAACACTTTTAGCTGCTCGTGTGCGGCGATTCGGTAACGATCTGTTGTCACCAAAGCAATACCATCTGCCCCATGACGCATAACATAACGCGCAGCCAACTTACCAATCGTCATTGTTTTGCCACTTCCGGTCGGGCCAACAAGTGAAATCACGCCACCCATGTCGATGATTTCGCTATATTCTGTCTGAATCGCACCATGAATTTGTTTACGCACCTTTGCCCAAGCAGTATCAGAATCGCCTTCACTTGCAACGCTATCTAGCAATTGCTTTCGAATAGGCTGCTGAATCGCTAGACGCTCTAAGCGCTCATCTACGATCGATTGGCTTGGCGTCACAACAGCTTGAGGCATTGGTTCAATAGATTGTTGCGAAGTCGACTGTTTCGCCTGAGCAGAAATCATTTCGCGTAGTTCACGAAGCTCTTCCTGCATCACGTAAATCGCATCATCTTGCTTGCTCGAACGCTCATCATGATTGACTGCAGGAGTCGCCTGAATCTTATTCGTTTGACCAAACTGCTCTGTTTTAATGACGTTCTGTTCTTGCTTCACGCTCTCGATGCGGCGACGACTTCTATCCATTTCCGCCTGCAATTCGAGACTGCGCTCAGCGCGTTGTTTTGCGAGCTCGGACGCGCTCACTTTAGTTTCATTATTAGATACCTGAGCAACACCCTGCTCTGGCTGATCTTCATATTCGGCAGTTGCCAATATCTCGACACCACCATTTGTTTTTGAGTTTGAAAGAATCACCGCATCAGGGCCTAAATCTTCGCGTATCTGACGCAAAGCATCTTGCATTGAATGGGAGAAATAACGCTTAACTTTCATAACTCTTCACCTAAAGGCTTTTTTGACGACAACTTCCTGTAGTCAAATTATTGACCGAAGCTTGTCGGCAAGGTTTGAAGCGGATGATCGTACAAACCCTGATTGAAGGTGAGGCGGAAATTCCTGTTATTACACTCGAGCCTGAATTGGAACA
>NZ_LWFI01001304.1:0-902 GCF_001635735.1 Oleiphilus sp. HI0067 | reverse complement strand
AAAATACGACACAGAGAAAACAGCTGAGCTGTTTTGTACCATCATCAATAAATGGTCAAAACTTGGGGGTTGGCCACTTGATCAAAAGATCGGTATTTAAGAGTCTTCGACGCACAAAAAAGCCGAGCAATGCTCGGCTTTTTTATTCCCATATTTAAACAGGAATTACAAAGTGTCTGAGTTCTCAGAAAGGTAAGCTGCAACGCCATCAGGAGAAGCATCCATACCTTTGTCACCTTTGTTCCAACCAGCTGGGCAAACTTCACCGTGCTCTTCGTGGAACTGAAGAGCGTCAACCAAACGGATTAGCTCGTCCATGTTACGACCTAGTGGTAGATCGTTAACGATCTGCGAGCGAACCAAACCTTCTTTGTCAATCAAGAAAGCACCACGGAAAGCAACGCCGCCTTCTGACTCAACGTCGTATGCTTTACAGATGTCGTGCGCCATATCTGCAGCTAATGTGTAACCTACTTGGCCGATACCACCATCATTAACTGGAGTATTACGCCATGCGTTGTGCGTAAAGTGAGAGTCGATAGAAACACCGATCACTTCAACGCCACGCTCTTTGAAGTCAGCCATACGGTGATCAAGAGCGATCAACTCTGATGGACAAACAAACGTGAAGTCTAGCGGGTAGAAGAAAACAAGACCGTACTTGCCTTTGATAGCTTCAGATAGGGTGAACTCGTCTACGATAGAACCGTCGCCAAGAACTGCTGGAACAGTAAAGTCAGGGGCTTGCTTGCCTACTAATACGCTCATTTATTATCTCCAAATGTTGATTGCGTTTTTGATATTTGTCAGAGACGCTTTACGCCTCAAGCGATGTACAAAGTCGACTTATGGTACAACGACTAGGCTGGTTGTCCAATAAGAGATAGCGCTTATTTTTCAGA
>NZ_LWFI01001303.1:0-843 GCF_001635735.1 Oleiphilus sp. HI0067 | reverse complement strand
ACGGTATTAATAAATTGCTGTCGTGGAGTGTTCGTGCGCGCAAAGATGGTTTGCTGGGTTTGGAGTCGGTTCTCCCAAAAGAACGCGAGTCTTTCTGCAAAAAAGGTCTTCAGCTCCTTGTTGATGGCGCTGAGCCTGAGTCGATTCAAAGCGTGCTAGAAGTCGATATGCTTGCGCGTGAGCAGCGGGACTTAGACTTGGCTAAAGTCTATGACTCGATGGCTGGATACTCGCCGACCATCGGTATCATTGGTGCTGTGCTTGGTCTGATTCACGTGATGAGTAATCTTGCCGATCCAAGCCAATTGGGCGCCGGCATCGCGACTGCCTTCGTCGCAACAATATACGGAGTGGGTTTAGCTAACTTAGTATTTCTTCCGATTGCGAACAAAATACGTCATAAGGTAGAGCATCAAACTCGCTATTACGAAATGGTGATTGATGGATTGGTATCGATCGCTGAAGGTGAAAATCCTCGTTCTTTGGAACTGAAGCTTAAGGGGTATTTACACCTCGAACATGCCAAGGTCTAGGGGACGACTATGCGTCGACAACGTCGTACTACCGCAGATGAAAATCATGATCGTTGGTTAGTATCCTACGCAGATTTTATAACGCTTTTGTTCGCATTCTTCGTTGTGATGTATTCGATCTCCTCGGTTAATGAGGGGAAGTATAAGGTCCTATCAGAAACGCTAGAGGGCGTCTTCAACACCCGTCAGAAAAGTCTAGAACCAATTCAAATTGGTGAGATTAGCCATAAGTCAGAAAGTTTTAGCAAAAGCGAAGGTCTGAACCCTCTACTGGTAGGTCGTCATGAACGTTACGAATCGAACAAAGACA
>NZ_LWFI01001302.1:0-855 GCF_001635735.1 Oleiphilus sp. HI0067 | reverse complement strand
TATGACAAATCGCCAATTAAAAAACGACAGTAAAATAGACGCCAAGCATTATGCGCTTTATGTGTTCAATGAATAACCAATTAGTGCGGCTTACCGACATTAAATAACTCATTGACACGCTCGCGATCAAATTCGTAATGCGCACCACAAAATTGACAATCGATTCCTATCACAGGCTCTTCATCAAGAATCGACAGCGCCTCATCTTTCCCTAAAGAATAAAGAGAATTTAAAGACCGCTCCTCGGAACATGTGCATTCAAAACGCACAGGCTCTGACTCATACACTTGCACACTTTCTTCATGATAAAGACGATGCAAGATAGTCGCATTGTCATTCTGTTTGACCTCTTCAAAGCTCAATGTCTCAGCGAGCTGCCTAACACGATCCCAAGCATCTTGATCATCGATATATTTGTAATCAGGAAGCTTTTGAAGCATCAAGCCATAACAGTACTCGTCATCACTCGCAAACATGAAATGCGTATCTAGCTGCTCTGATAAATCAAAGTAATGCGCCAAACATTCAGCCAACGTCGATCGCTCTAAAGGCACAATCCCTTGATAACGCTGTCCCTTATCAGGCTCTATGGTGATCGCTAGTTGTGCTTTCCCCAACAAATCGCCTAAATCATTAGAGTCCGGCAAAGCGTCCTCATAATGCACGATACTTCGAAAAGACTTTTGCTCTGTCGCTTCTGCCATTAACAAACTGACGGGGCCTTCACCTCGAGCATGTACAGCTAGTCTACCTTCAAACTTGAGTGTTCCTGTCATCAATACAGATGCACAGGTTGCTTGTGCTAACAACGCTCTAGGTATTTGGGGATAGTCTTTGTTTGCAGTAACTTCTTGA
>NZ_LWFI01001301.1:0-857 GCF_001635735.1 Oleiphilus sp. HI0067 | reverse complement strand
AGGACTGATCAGTAAATCTAACCTGATAGCCAACCGCGTGGCCCAATTCTGTATTGAGCTCATCACTAATTCGATTAGCAACGGTTCTGGCGGCCAAACGACGTGGTTGGGTATGACCGATTAATCCACGATTAGCTAAACCTAACTCCAAACAAATTTTAGGAAGCTGAGTCGTTTTACCGGAACCTGTTTCACCAGCGACAACGACAACCTGAGCGATTTGAAGCGCATCCTTAATCTCGTCAACCTGTTGTGAGACGGGCAAATTTTCAGGATATGTAATAGTGACAGGTGTCTGCTTTCTCGACTCAACTAAATCACATGATTTCTGGTACTTTTCATCCAAGCTCTGAAGCTGTTTTTGGCGATCACTGTCATTGAGTTTTGCCGCATGGGACAGTTTACGCCTTATCGCATACTCATCGCGCAATAAACATTTAGACAAATCATATTGTTGAATATTGTTTTGATCGGAAACAGACACTAGGTTCTCTTTAATTTCTTTAGATACAGACGCTTACACGATGACGTTTGATTCGCTTTGATTGTGGCCTATTCTAACTTGAATAGACTTTGTTATAGCGGAAGCCAATTATGCGGGTTATCGAAAACATTACTTACGATGAACTACACGTCGGGGATTATGCCACATTCACAAAAACATTAACGGAAGATGAGCTAGTTTTATTTGCTGCTGCTTCTGGCGATGTAAACCCCGTTACTTTGGATGCGGAATACGCAAAAAAAACCACTTACAAAGAGCGTATAGGCCATGGAATGTGGGCAGGCTCTCTTATTTCTGCGGCTTTATCTACTGTTATTCCAGGTCCCGGAACAGTACATCTGGAGCAAAATTT
>NZ_LWFI01001300.1:0-812 GCF_001635735.1 Oleiphilus sp. HI0067 | reverse complement strand
AACCTTGAAGCCTTAATCAACAACTTCAAAATTTAACGCACCACTCACTCTCTGGCGCACCTTTATGATAAGTTTATAAATCGTGCGTCAAACTATTTGTATGACGGCACCGTTTAATAACAATTACATTATGAATCGTCGCGGATTTTAGTAAACATGCTCGCTAAACAATTTCCATGGATCATCGCACTTTTATTACTAGCGGGTTCGGTCGCGGCAACTGCATACCAGTTATACCCATTTTATTTAGATGAAACCTCGAAGAAAGAGCAGCAGGCTTCAAACATTCCAAAACAAGCGATCACACCAGAGCGAACACCCAAAAGAAATATCGCAAAATTTGAGCTTTTTGGGGACTTTTCTGCGCCTGCAGCCCAAATAACAAAACAAGAAAATCTTCCAAAAACCCGTCTTCGTTTAACTTTAACAGGGGTGTCAGCAAGCAACGATCCTAAGCGAGCCAAAGCACTTGTCGAAGGGCCAGATCGCACAACTTTGAATTACGCAATTGGTGATCAACTTCCAGGCAATGCGACTTTGCATGCCGTATACAGAGACCGAATTGTGCTTGATCGCGCAGGTTCACTCGAAACGCTCGAATTTCCTAAGCTGAGCTCCAGCAACTTCGTTGCCAGTACAACTCCTGAGCCGGAACCAATACCCACAATCACAACTCCACCAGTAGACGTAACCAACATCAACACGATGAGAAACAACCTCTCTGCCGCTGACAAAAAAAGTATTAAAGACAAGCTATCCGCACTAAGGGCCAAACTAAAACAGCCATGATGGCATTTCGCTTTAATTCTTTA
>NZ_LWFI01001299.1:0-6497 GCF_001635735.1 Oleiphilus sp. HI0067 | reverse complement strand
TTTGCATAAAATTCAAACGATCGTTTGAAATAACCCAGAATACTAATGCACTCGTATACCTTTATATGTATAATCGCGCGCAATATCGTGGTGCGAGAAAGTCTATATCGGTAAAGACTCACCAACGACAACTTTAATTACCTTGAAAAACAGGAGACCGAACATGGAAAGAGAATCGATGGAGTTTGACGTTCTCATCGTGGGTGGTGGTCCTGCTGGCCTTTCAGCAGCATGCCGTATCCGTCAACTAGCACAAGAAACAGGCCAAGAACTTACTGTCTGCGTTGTTGAAAAAGGCTCAGAAATCGGCGCACACACACTATCAGGGGCCGTTATCGAAGACCGCGCGTTAAAAGAGCTATTCCCTGACTATAAAGAAATGGGTGCTCCTTTAAATGTTCCTGTTAAAGCAGACGAAGTATATCTGCTGAGTAATGCAGAAAAGAGCTTCAAGTCTCCGAACTGGATGATTCCAAAGCCAATGCATAACGATGGCAACTACATTGTCAGCCTGGGTAACGTTGTACGCTGGTTAGGCGAGCAAGCTGAAGCACTTGAAGTTGAAGTCTACCCTGGCTTCCCTGCCGCTCAGCTAATCATTGAAGACGATGTTGTAAAAGGCATCATCACTGGCGATATGGGCCTAAACGAAGAAGGCGAGCAAACTGAGAGCTACATGCCTGGCATGGAGCTACGTGCTAAATACACGATCTTTGCAGAAGGCTGTCGTGGCCACTTAGGTAAAGAGTTGATTGCTAAGTTCGAGCTAGATAAAGATAGCGATGCACAACACTACGGCATCGGCATCAAAGAACTATGGGACATCCCTGCTGAGCAACACCAAGAAGGTCTTGTTGTTCACGGCGCAGGCTGGCCACTCAACGAGTCTAATTCGACAGGCGGTTTCTTCCTTTATCATGGCGAAAACAACCAGGTTGTTGTTGGCCTGATCACTGACTTGAGTTACTCAAATCCTCACGTTAGCCCATTTGATGAGTTCCAACGCATGAAGCACCACCCAGTGCTCGCCAAGCACCTTGAAGGTGGTAAGCGTGTTTCTTACGGCGCACGTGCAATTACTAAAGGCGGTTTTAACGCACTTCCTAAAATGACATTCCCTGGTGGTTTGATCGTTGGCTGTGACGCGGGTACTTTGGACTTCTCTAAGATCAAGGGTACGCACACTGCAATGAAGAGCGGCATGATCGCAGCGGAAGAAGTCGTAAAAGCAATTGCGGCAGAGCGCGCAAACGACGAGATCACTGAATTCTCGGCAGCATTCAAAGACTCATGGGTATATGAAGACCTATACAACAGCCGTAATTTCGGTCCAGCTATGCACAAATTTGGCATGATTGGCGGCGGCGCGTTCAACTTCATTCACCACAACATTATGAAGCTTCCATTCACGTTGCGCGACACTACTCCTGATTACGCCACATTGAAGCCTGCTTCTGAAAGCAAAAAGATCGATTACCCTAAGCCTGACGGCAAGCTTAGCTTCGCTAAACTTGACTCCGTATTCATCGGTAACGTAAACCATGCAGAGCACCAGCCATGCCACTTGAAGCTAGCTGATGGGAGCATCCCTCTTGCGCAAAACTTGCCAAAATATGATGAGCCAGCGCAACGCTACTGCCCTGCAGGCGTATACGAGATTGTTGAAGACGAGAGCGGCGAAAAACGCTTCCAGATCAATTCTCAAAACTGTGTGCACTGTAAAACATGTGATATCAAAGACCCTGCTCAGAACATTACCTGGGTAACACCTGAAGGCGGCGGTGGTCCAAACTATCCAAACATGTAAGAACGTTTTTATAGTTAAACGCAAACAAAAAGCCCGCTTTCGCGGGCTTTTTTATTTTGATAACTCACACCTTAAAACCGGTCACGATCATGCGCTCGCTCCAAAGCTAAATCTGGCCCCATCGGCACAATGCGAGTCGGGTTAATCATGTCATGGCTATAATAGTAATGCGTCTTAATATGCTCAAAGTCGACTGTTTCAGCAATTCCCATTATTTGATATAGCTCTCGCAAGTAGTTCGATAAATTAGGGTAATCCTCAATACGCTTTAAGTTACACTTAAAGTGACCAACATAGACCGCATCAAAACGCACAAGCGTGGTAAATAAACGCCAGTCTGCTTCGGTTAAGGTATCACCAGCCAAATACCGAGATTCAGACAAGCGCACCTCCATACGACCTAAAGCCTCAAACAAGGCTTCGAAGTTTTTCTCATAGGCTGCTTGTGTGGTCGCAAATCCAGTTTTATACACACCGTTATTAATATTCTCGTACACATCTGCATTTAGTTCATCGATGATTTGTCGCTTAGACTCCGGATAGTAATCCACATCATCAGAAGCAAAATCATTAAAAGCCGTATTGAGCATTCGAATAATTTCTGAGGACTCGTTACTGACAATCTGCCGAGATTTCTTATCATAGAGCACCGGAACAGTGACACGACCAGAGTAATTAGGTTGAACTGAAGTATAAACTTGATGCATATATGTCAATCCATTCATGCCGTCTGGAAGATCGCCACCTTGAAACTCCCAGCCCTGAGATAACATCTCAGGCTTTACTATCGAAACAGAAATAACATCTTCCAAGCCTTTCAAAGCACGAAAGACAAGCGTTCTGTGCGCCCAAGGACATGCAAGCGAAACAAACAAATGATAGCGCCCTGACTCTGCTTGAAACCCAGTTGAAGCATCCGCACTGATCCAAGAACGGAATTGCGCATCAGTACGAATAAACTCTCCATAAGAACTCTTAGTGTCATACCACTCATCACGCCATACTCCATCGACCAACAAGCCCATTCACTTACTCCTACTTCAATCCAAAATTAGCACGAAATTTTAGTACGCAAACAACCAGCTATGCAGTGCAATTATTTTGTTTGATTCGAACAATTGTTTTGAACAATCACCACATGAACACCAAAAACGTGACAAAAAAGGCCAATTTACATTCTTTTACTGCCAAAATTCTGTTTATTGATTTTTGTCGCCAAATTGTCATCGACAGGCTGTTAAAGTCGCGCCCTCATAACAAGAAGAACAGCAGTAAACCCAATTTAACGGACGAGTATCACATGAAAAAAAACCTGACCTTAGCTTTGCTATTCAGTATGGCATTTGGCAGCAATGCGTTTGCTGAGTCATATATATATCTGACAAACAGCACGACCGAACCTTTGAGCATTAGCACAGTGCAAACTGGCCATAACAACATCACCCACGGCAACGAATGGGAGCAACTTGCTCACAGCGTACCACCAATGAGCACAGTAAAATTCTTGCGCTTTAATCGCGACCAAGGCATCAAATGGGGCAAAAAGTACTGGTTTACAACAACCGTACAAGGTCAGAGTTCTAGCGTTGTATTGCAACAAAAACTAAAAGGCACAATGACCTTTAGTAACATCAAGCACAGCGCAAATTATGACAACTGGAAGGATGACCGAGACATCTACAAACAGCACATCAGCTTTGATGGCCAAGATGCAACGCTCGCATACAAAGCAAGCTACGCACGCGCTTCAGGCGATGATTTTCATTACATCATCCAACCAAACCTTGAACAACAGGTTCGAGATGAAGCCAATGCAAACAGCTTCAACGTATTGACCTACAACATTTGGGGTCTACTACCAGGTATTACTGCTGAAAACACCTACGATCGCTTCCACTCAATCGCACACATGGTAGTACCAGGTTACGACGCGATCGTATTCCAAGAAGCACATGATCTAGCGTCATCAAACTACTTCCGCGATCACATCAAAGGTGAATACCCTTACCTGACTGAGATTCCTTTCGAGCTTGGCCGCATTCTAAACGGCGGTATATTTATCGCATCTAAGTGGCCAATCGAAGTAGAAGACAACATTGTTTATCAAGCATGTATCCGCGAAGACTGCCTTGCATCAAAAGGTGCGGTTTACGCAAAAATCAATAAGTTTGGCAAAACGTACAACTTGTTCGGTACGCACGTTCGCGCCTATACAACACCTGAAGACATTGCGAATCGTTTTGAGCATCTAGCAGAACTGAAAGCATTCAAAGACAGCAAGCACATCCCTGCGAATGAGCCTGTTATCTATGCCGGCGACTTTAATGTCGACAAGGTAAACTTCCCGCAGGAGCGTGATGATTTGATGGCGGTTCTAGATGCGACAGAGCCAACAGCACTTGAAAACTACCCTTACTCGTACGGTGGCTCTATTAACGTGTATGCAGATGATCAATATGACGAGTACTTAGACTACGTGCTTTACTCAAATGAACACGTTACGCCAATCAGCTCTAGCAACACATTGCTACTTCCTCGTAGCATAGAATCTGAGCACTGGGGTCGTTGGGACTTATCAGACCACTTCCCTGTTAAAGGTGAGTTTGTCTACCCATAACAAGCAAGATTCTGTTATACCCTTACAAAGCGAACCAATTGGTTCGCTTTTTTTGTGACCTAATTTTCTATCTGAGCATTATTAATATTGTAACCAGCACTTTTGAGTTACCGTTTGAGCTCAAACAAAAATAGCAATGTTATCGTCGATCTATGTCTTTAGTATGCAACATTGAAGATCAGAAAGGCTTCGTAAAACAAAAAGCAGAAGCGCTCTCTCTGAACATTCAACAGCTAAAACCCATGATTAAGTTTTTAATCATGCAAGGCGTCGATTTGCCTAAATTACTTGAAGGCACCGGTATTGAGCAGCACCACCTTATCCATAGAGACATTTCAATTGATGCGTTCCAACATCAAAGACTATTATTGAATGCCATCAAGCACGCGCCCGATATGAGCTTTGGAGCTCAGCTTGGCGTGCAAGACTTCATTAATAATGACAGCCTACTCGCAAGCCGCGTAATGAGTTGTGACACAGCCGGCGAAGCAATGCATTTGCTGAGCGACTATTACAAGCTATGGACAAATCAGTTTAGCCTCAACTTTGAGGCCAACGAACGCTGGGGCGAATTCAGCATCACACCACATATCGATTTTGGTGCCACCCTGCCGTTTTATATCGAATATCTCTACGCGATTCTCTACTCGTTTGGCTGCTATTGCTTAGGTGAAAAATCCGTCCCTCTTATCTTCGAATTTAGTTATCCAGAACCTTCAAAGAGCGCCTACTACGGCAAATATTTTTCGGAGACCGTACGCTTCAACCAAGAGAAAAACCGTGTTCTTCTTCCAAAACCATTGTTAGAGAGAAAACTTGTTTTCTCAAACCCAATACTCGCAGAAGAAAACGATAAAACAGTCAAAACTCAAATGGAGCACATTGCACCAAGCGATACAGTTTCTAGAACGCGCGCACTTATCCAGAAAAACGCGCTGAGCATGGTTAGCCTAGAACATATCTCAGCTCAACTCTGTATGTCTTCAAGAAGTTTACGTCGACACCTACAAGCTCAAGGCTTTAGCTTTCAAACAATCGTTGATCAAGAAAGACACGACATTGCCAAAAAGCTTCTCAGTTCAAACAAACAAACTATTCAAGAAATAGCGATTCTTCTTGGCTATAACGACGCGAGTTCATTTAGTCGTGCGTTTAAACGCTGGGAAAGCGCCTCACCAAAAGAATACCAACTTCAGCAACATCAAAAATCTTGACCTCTAGAGCCATGCATCTGTCCTTTTCTGTCATAGCACTTATTGCCATCTCGTTGAATAATCGCATCCTAGGAACAACTGGGCAGTAAATCGGCAAACATTGCCGAAGCAGGATGCACAATAAAAACAATATAGACGAACTAAAGGCCTGATTATGGAAACTAAAACCAAGAAACCTGGGTTTCTCGCACGACTCTTTTTCGGTTCAGCACTTGCTTTTGGCGCAAGCCAAGCAGCGGCTGACAACTGCTACATCATGGTTCACGGCCATGGAACAGACGGCTCATTCAAAAGCGGCACAAACCAACCTGCTTTAGATTATTGGAGCAACTACAACTTTAGCGAGTATGCTGGAAACAGCGCGATCACCGAGCTTATTGCTGGTTCAACAGATAACTACGCAATTGTCGGCTACAACTCTACAGACGAAGCGGGCTATCAATGGTGGCGCGATGAAGCGGCAGGTGAAATTGCACGTCAAATCATTGCAATTCGCCAAGGTAATGGCGATGGCTACATTCACCCTGAAGCGAACACACAATGTGCTGCCAATGACACTTTCTGGGTAGTTAGCCACAGCCAAGGCGCAACGGAAATGATGTACATTGCGGGCAACGCACTAGCGGGCTCTCCAAACTACAACACGGCCTACACACCTTCAGGTGGTGTGTCTGTAAATTTCGACGCTGCGATGTCAGGTCTGGCAGGCATATTCACACTTGGTGGAGCAATCGGTGGAACCGAAGGTGCTGACCGCGTATGTAATGGCAACTGGCTTGATAGTATTATCAACTTCGCATTCCTAGGCCAAGACTGTAATGCTAGCGTAGAGTGGTTACAAACATTCGACTCTTATGCT
>NZ_LWFI01001298.1:0-1013 GCF_001635735.1 Oleiphilus sp. HI0067 | reverse complement strand
TAGTCTACGATGGTTAATTCCGAGTTTCCGTCGAGCATAAGTCCGCTAGAATCTTCCAGTAAGAATATCCAAAACCGGTCGCCATCCGCATGTTCTTCATCGACAAATAGTACGTGTCGATCAAAAATTTCAGGGGTTTTATTAGCTAGCTCACAGAGATGATTAAGCGCATTCGTTGTCAGGCTGGCGAAGCTCAAAGAGCCATCATTAAATTCTTTTAGCCATGGCGTGAATGGTGATTGAAGTTCGGTTTCTGAGAACCTACCAAAAGCCTTGCCTGCTCTGAATTGGAACAGCTTTTTGTATTGACTAAAAAGAGCTTGATGGTCTGCGTTAGCGTCTTTGGTTTCTGTGCCAGTTAGGATTTTTGCTGGTTGGTCGTCTTGCCATCGAGTAAGGCGATGGAAAACTAAGTGTCTGATTGCCATGAGGTAAGTACTAAAAAATTAAAGGAATGAAGGTGTAGTATTTTGGCGAATACTACACCTTTTTCAGTTTAAATCGACTTAATTGCGTCAACAATTTGTGATTCAGTTTCAGCGCTTAAAGTGAGGTCAGTATTTGACTGTGCTTCGCCCGCGTAGATAACAATTGCACTCGAAGCTTTAATGGCTGTTGCAGCCTCGTTCAAGCTTTCTTGGCTAGTGAATTGAGATGCGCTCAAAGTGATAGATGTAAGACCTTGATCGAACAGCTTACGTTCAGTCGCTTGAACCAATTGTTCGGCAAGCTCTCCTGTGCACGCAATGATCTTACCTTCGTGACCAAAGCGCTTGCTACGTTCCTGGGCGGTCACTTCAGTCCATACTTGGGTGTCTGAACGGTCAGACTTGCTGACAATCATGCCCGCGCCAATCGTAACGTTGGTTAGACGGTCGATAATAATAAACGCACCGGTCGCCTTATTTTGATCATAAGGATCGAATGTCACCGCTTGATTAAGAGTCAGCTCACACAAAGAAATGCTATTTAATGCCAAGTTGTCGGCATCATTTTTCTCAAGCGTGTTAACG
>NZ_LWFI01001297.1:0-690 GCF_001635735.1 Oleiphilus sp. HI0067 | reverse complement strand
CGAGCTCAGGATTAGGACGTGCGTTCAACGGTGCGCTGAATGCCGAACAAGGTCAATTAGTATTCGAGGACTTTAGCGCTTATACCCCCTTATTCGAAGCGCAAGCCGCGTTCATTGCCACGCCTATCGTTAAGTTCAAACGCGTACGTGGCGTTATCGCTGTTCAATTCCCTATCGACAAAATCGACCAAATCATGACAAATGGTCATGCATGGAAAGAAGTAGGGTTTGGTGAAACCGGCGAAGCCTATCTAGTAGGTTCTGACTCAAAGCTACGCAATACAATGCGTCTCAACGACGAAAACCCTGAGCGCTACTTCGAGCGCCTCCAAGCAAGCAGCATAGATAGCGACACGATTGATCAGATTAAATCTCTCGGTTCCGGAATCGGCTTACACACTATTGACACTACTGCGACACAGAATGCTCTTTCGGGCAAATCGGGCTTTGCTAGCATCACTCAACAAGATGGTCGAGAAGTGTTGTCTGCCTATGCTCCAATCAATGTTGAGGGTTTCAATTGGGCCATCATTAGCGAAATTGATAAAAACGAAGCCTTCTCAGCAGCATCTGCGCTTGCACAGGACTTAAGCGTAAGCCTTTTGTTACTTACCATCATTGTCGCAGCGCTTGCCGCCATACTTATTTGGTTTAGCGCTAATTTATTATTCAAGCCATTAGAAAATATGG
>NZ_LWFI01001296.1:0-907 GCF_001635735.1 Oleiphilus sp. HI0067 | reverse complement strand
GGTTGGGTGAAAGTGTTTTCATATACTCAGCCAAAAGAGAACCTAGCAAAATATAAAGTTTGGTCTTTGCAAAAGTGTGGTAAGACACAGGATGTAAAGGTTAAGCAGTGTAAGGTTCATGGCAATGGATTAGTTGCACACATCGATGGGTATGATGATCGTGATCAGGCTAAAGAGCTTGCAGAGTCATATATTAAAATTGATGTTGCATCGCTGCCCGAGCTGGAAGCTGGTGACTTTTATTGGCATCAGTTAGAAGGTCTAAAAGTGCTTACTATAGAGGGTCAGCTTCTGGGTAAAGTTCATCACTTGATGGAAACTGGCTCAAATGACGTGCTAGTTATTCGTAAGTGTGAAGGCAGCTTGGATGCAAAAGAGCGGCTAGTTCCTTATTTGCCGGATCAGGTTGTTAAGTCGGTAGATCTTGAGTTATCTCAAATGACCGTGGACTGGGATCCAGAGTTCTAAGCGTTTATGTGGTTCGGACTAGTTAGTCTTTTTCCTGAAATGTTTGAACCATTTTCTGTATCGGGCGTATTTGGACGCGCGGTCAGTAAAGGATTGGTCGAGTTAGACTTGGTGAATCCTAGAGATTTTGCACACGACAAGCATAAAACCGTGGATGACAGACCTTACGGGGGCGGTCCGGGAATGCTTATGAAGGTTCAGCCTTTGCGTGATGCAATTGAGTTTGCTAAAGCCGAAGCTGAGCGAAAAGGTAAGTCTGCGCCTAAAGTGGTTTACTTGTCTCCTCAAGGTAAGAGGCTAGATGACAAGCTTGCTAGAGAGTTGGCTCAAGAACCTTCTTTAGTGCTGGTCTCGGGTCGTTATGAAGGAATTGATGAGCGTTTAATAGAGACGCATATCGATTTGGAAGTTTCGATCGGTGATTATGTGTTGAGCGGTG
>NZ_LWFI01001295.1:0-1532 GCF_001635735.1 Oleiphilus sp. HI0067 | reverse complement strand
ACCATCGGTCTGAGAAATAGTGATGGTATAAAAACGCGCAATTTCTTGATCTAAGCCATATAAACCAGCACCTGGCAAACCCGTATCGGCACCACCATCGGCAGCATTCGAGTAATGATTATTCTGCGTGTACCAGCGCTCAAGCGCTGAACTCAAACCCATCAGCTCGCTTTGCGCATTCGCGCGATGCGTTGACGCAACATTCTCTTGGTAACTTGGGTAGGCAATCGCGGCCAAAATACCGATGATCGCCACCACAATCATCAACTCAATGAGGGAAAAACCCTGCTGCTTATTTGTCTTCATGTTTTTTTCCTCTCATTATTGATTAATCAACTCGAACCAACCCAAACGACCTTCACGATCAGATGCAGTAGTCGCGGCGTGCTCGCCTTTATCGATACCCGTGCTGTCTTTTGGCTTCTCTTTGTTTGAGCTGAAGGTGTATTTACCAAGTACATTCGTCTCGTTGTTGAAGTTATCGCTCTTCATACCTGCGCCAACGTCGTTTTCGTCAATGAGGCCATCATCATTCAAATCAAGAATAGGCTTGCTTGGATTTAAGCCGGTTAGCAACGGCAAGGCATACAAGTAACTCGCACCACCACCTGAACACTCAGATACATCTGGTATCAAACTTGAGAACAAGGCAATCGGACCAACCTCTGAATCAAACAGCAACTCAGGTTTTTGCGTCACACGCTCACCTTCAGCTGATTCGCCAGAAACGATGAAGTCGACATACCAACCTTCGTTACTGTCCCAGTTCACGTCTGTACCAGTGAGAGACTTCACCTCATCCGTTTCCGTAAAGGTTCTAGCCGCTAGATCGGTACGGACAAGCTCTTGCTCAGTTCCGCTATCCCAGATGGTGTAATAGCTTTGGACATCTACATTCGCTTGGTCGCCATCTACTAAATACTGACCAGTACCAAAAGTAACTAAAGCATTTGGCGAAAAGCCTTTATTAGCTTGCGCACTGTTCAATGCCAAACTAGGTGCTGCCGTAATAGGCTGTGCCGCACCATTACTATCTTTTGCTGAGAATAATGGTTTTGGTGTTGTGCCGGAGTTATAGGCAGAGCCCCAATTGGCAGCATTTGTATTACTCACATCAAAGGCCCACATATTGCCTTTAATATCACCACCATAAATACGATCTGGAATCTGATCACCATTCAAGTCAACAGCCGTTACACCAGATAAACCATTTTTATCAAGCGAGGTACCTACACCCGTATCAATCACAACTTTGTCAGTTGCAGCCCATCCATCTAGACCTTCTTCGATATACAAGATCATGAGTGCTGCACGACCATTGGTTGACTCATAACCATTACCAAAGATAACCGCCCATTTGCCGTTATTCATCAATGAGATTAATGGAGCAGTCGTCAAGAAACCTAGATTTGCATCATCACTTTCAGTGAATTCCCACATTACAGTATTAGCAGCATTCGTCGCTGAGTCTGTAAAGTCATCAGGATTCGTCACATCCAGTGCAAATAAGCCTTTACCACCAGCACGCAGGC
>NZ_LWFI01001294.1:0-884 GCF_001635735.1 Oleiphilus sp. HI0067 | reverse complement strand
CAGACATACGTGAAGAACCAACACCCATCGTACCTTTTTCAGCGATAAGCATAACTTTCGCGTTCGGGTGCTTCTTACCAAGCTCAACGATTTCTTGTTGTGCTTCAGGCGTGATCATGCACTGGCCGTGAAGTTCGCGGTCAGCTCGTGAGTGTGATTGGTTACCTGGAGAAAGAAGGTCAGTAGAGATGTCGCCTTCTGCTGCGATGTAAGTAACAACGTCGATTTTTTCTGGGATATCGTCAAGCTTCGTGAAGAACTCTGCTTTTGCATAGCTTTCAAGAATATCTTTTGCGATTGCGTTGCCTACTTTGAACGCGTCTGCAAGACGTGTTGTGTCTGCATCGTACAAGAATACTTGTGACTTCAATACTTCAGCCGCTGCCGCTGCTTGCGCGTCGTCAGAAAGGGCGATGTCTAGAAGTGCTTCAACAGAAGGGCCGCCTTTCATGTGAGAAAGTTGCTCTAGCGCGAATTCTGGAGAAATTTCTGCAACTGTTTCATTGCTAAGCGCGATTTCTTTCAAGAAAGCTGCTTTTACGCCTGCCGCCGGAGTCGTACCAGGAAGCGTGTTGTAGATGAAGAAGTTTAGAGACGCTTCGCGTTCTGCATTGCCAGTGTCTTTGATTTGGGCAATGATCTCAGATAGCAATTCTGCGCTATCGATTGGTTTTGGGTGTAAGCCTAGGTCCTTCTTACGAACCTCGATCTCTTCTAAGTATTCTGAATATAAGCTCATACGAATCTCTCTCTGAAAGTTTTATTGATTGACCAGCAATCAATATTTTAAGACTAAATGGATCGGCGTCTTTTCGATGCTTCAACAGATGAAACGAGTCGCCTTGAGTAATCCTCATTATTTTAAGTTGTGTGACTGAAGAGAA
>NZ_LWFI01001293.1:0-990 GCF_001635735.1 Oleiphilus sp. HI0067 | reverse complement strand
TAGAACAGGCTTACCCCGACCAGTAAGATGACCGCCAATAATGAGAATTTTGATCGTTTAAAGGTTTTGCTCATATCACTTTTTTAAAAATGATTGATGAATGTCGTCGAGTAAACCTTGCGCTGATAGTATGAAGTCGCATGCCTCTCTTACGGCGCCATGGCCTCCGCTTGTTTGTGTGCACATGTCTGCATGTTCTTTCACAAAGCTATGCGCGTTCGGGACGGTGATGCCAAGGCCGCAGTGCTTGATGGCAGATAGGTCAGGCAAATCATCTCCCATATAGGCGCATTGCTCCCAGTCGAGTCCCAATTCTTGGCGAATATCATCAAGTGCAATCTTTTTGTCTTCGCGTCCTTGAACTAAATGCTTGATACCTAAGTCTCTTGCTCTGCGGGCGACAAGAGGCGAGTTCCTGCCCGTAATAATGGCAACTTCAATACCGTTTTGTTGGAGGAGCTTAATGCCGTGGCCGTCGAGTGTGCAAAACGCTTTTAGCTCGTCGCCTTGAGCAGAAAAAACAATTTTTCCGTCGCTTAATACGCCATCAACGTCGAGACCTAAAAGTTTGATCTTGTTTGCAGCATTTTTCGCTGCTTCGTTTATTGAATGGTTCATACGACACCCGCTTTCAAAAGGTCGTGCATATGGATCACGCCAACTAGTTTGTTCTCTTCATCAGATACCAAAAGCCCTGTGATCTTGTATTCTTCCATGACTTGCAATGCTTCGGCGGCGAGCGCCTTAGACTGAATCGTTTTGCAGTTCTTGGTCATTACTTTTGAGATCTCTGTGTTGTGAAGATCTAGCTTGTCATCAAAGGCGCGTCGAAGGTCGCCGTCTGTGAAGAGGCCTTGAATCTCGTTAGCATCATTCACAATCGCTGTGAGGCCAAAGCCTTTATCCGATATTTCAAATAGCCCTTCGGTCAGGGGTGTAGCAGGGCTGACTTCTGGAATTCTGTCACCTGTGTGCATCAGTTGCTCCACA
>NZ_LWFI01001292.1:0-1174 GCF_001635735.1 Oleiphilus sp. HI0067 | reverse complement strand
AAGTCTGAGCATATGGAGCAATTACTTGCTTTAGATGTTGATCGGACGTCTTTAAAATTGTCGCAGTTATTTCTCTTAACAGAGAGCGAAGACGAAACACTCAATTATCAAGAAGCCGCGCTTAAATTGCTTGGTGCTAAAATGTATTTAAGTCGTGGTGGTGATCATTCTTATACATCATTCACAAAACACTTACCCACCATAGAACATTTCTTCAACAGAATTTCTTCTAAAAGCTAGTTTTTCTAGCTTTTGTTTCGGTAAAATGCGGCCCAATACTAATAAGCTTGTGGAGCTGTTAAGTGGGTAATAAAACATCCTTGTACCAAGCGCACCTTGATTCAGGCGCAAAGATCGTCGATTTTGGTGGTTGGGATATGCCAATCCACTATGGCTCTCAGGTTCAAGAGCACCATTTTGTCCGCAAAGACGCAGGCATGTTTGACGTGTCACATATGACTATCGTCGACTTGTCTGGTGCAGATGCTCAAGCGTATCTGCAACGCTTACTAGCAAATGACGTTGCTAAGCTAAAGTCAGTCGGTAAAGCGCTATACACCGGTATGCTTAATGAAAACGGTGGCGTGATTGATGACTTGATCGTATACCGTATGCCTGAAGGCTTTCGGCTTGTTGTGAATTGCGCAACAAGAGAGAAAGATCTTGCTTGGATGGAAAAGCAAATCCAAGGTTTTGATGCCTCATTAAATGAACGTCCAGAGCTCTCTATGGTCGCTGTTCAAGGGCCAAATGCTTTAGCGAAAGTTTCTGAAGTGCGTGCGGATGCAGCATCTTTGATTGAGTCTTTGAATGTATTTCAAGGTTTGGAAGACGGCCAGTGGATGTATTGCCGTACTGGATATACAGGTGAAGATGGCCTAGAAGTTATTGTTCCTGAAGCTGAAGCGGAAAAGTTTTGGAAAGATCTTGAGGCTGCTGGTGTAAAACCATGCGGACTCGGCGCAAGAGATACACTTCGCTTAGAAGCTGGTATGAACTTGTATGGATCAGATATGGATGAGGAAGTGTCTCCGCTTGAAGCGAATATGGGCTGGACGATTGCTTGGTCAGAAGATCGTGACTTTATCGGTAAGTCTGCACTCGTTGCACAGAAAGAGCAGGGCTTAAAATTCAAACAAGTTGGTTTGGTACTTGAAGCTCGCGGTGTATTGCG
>NZ_LWFI01001291.1:0-647 GCF_001635735.1 Oleiphilus sp. HI0067 | reverse complement strand
TGAATGAGCCACAACGAGACCAATCGCGACACCAATAAACCCTAGAGGTATCGTCATTAAAACAATCGCAGGCTTGCGAAGAGAATTAAATTGCGCGACCAACAAAATCAGAATTAAAAAGCCAGCTATCGGTAGCTTTGCAGCAATAGACTCATTTGCCTTATCCGAGCTCTCAAACTCGCCACCAAGCTCATAACTCGCACTTAATTCCCAATTCTGTGACTGCTCTTCAAGCCATGGAGTCAATTTCTCAAATGCTTCAGTAGCTGTGACACCATCAATGAGTTGCGCTCCGACAGTGACCGTTTTGATTCGATCTCGACGCAAAATTTTAGCGGGCTCCCATATTAGCTTCAGATCGGCGACTTGCTTCAGAGGCAAGGAATCACCTGTAGACTGCACATACACAGAGATCCCCTCTAACTTCGAAATATCATCTTGTTCTGACTCTTTGGTTCGAAGTAATACGGGAATAATATCTTCGCCACGTCGATACTCTGTCAGCTCTAAGCCGCTCAAACCCGTCTGCAATGAAACCGCGATATCTTCGTTGGTTATACCTGCGCGACGCGCTTTAGTCTGATCAATAATCACTTCAAACTTCTTCGTCTGAATACCCCAATCATCATTAATATTTGTAAGTTCAG
>NZ_LWFI01001290.1:0-929 GCF_001635735.1 Oleiphilus sp. HI0067 | reverse complement strand
TATAGAGCATATTTTGACATCAATGCATTCATATCAGCCTCTGAAACGCGACTTTCATCCGCTTCCACCAAGAGAACATCTGACTTTGTAAAACGATCAAGAATCTTCTTGTCGAATGGATAAAAGCTGCTATTTGCCATGTGAACCGCCCCTATCAAGTAAGCACTTGCATACTTGTCAGAATCTTTTTTTACATCCCAGCTCAAACCAACATAAGACTCTCGCGCCAGAACAGAGCAAGAAAAGACGAGAACAATCAAAGCCAACAAAGGCGCTTTCATAACTGGCTATTCCTCTTCCAGACTAATACCCAAATTACTAACATCGTTATCATGAGCCAAAGTTCGAATTTGTATCATCAGATCTTTTGAAAGTTTATCGGCGCTGCGCAGTATGTCGCATAACTCCTGCTGAAAAGAAAACTCTCTCGCCATCAAATCATGCTTCTCAAAAAGACGAATCAAATCATTTTCATCTAAGCCTTCGCCTTCAGAGAATTCGAGAAACTCTGTCACGCTCGTAATAGATAATTGACTGCCTTCCTCTGCTCTCTTCTTATCTCGATTCAAAGCAGAGAGAAGCGCGAGCTCCCATAGACTTAAGCCAAGATTGCAAGGAATGGCTCCGAATGCAGTTTCTGCATCTTCGACAAAGTGCGCGGCCACCGTATCAAGGCACAAGACCAAACTTTCATCATTGGGCGCCATGACTCCAGACTGCCAACTCGAATCAAGTAAAGAGGAAAAGCCCTTAGGAAAAAATTCAGGATCAACATCGAGACGATCAGTACTCTCTAAAAACAAACGAATATTTGGTAAAGAGCGCTCTACCAGAGCCAATAGAAAAGCCGTCTCTCTCCATCCAGACAAAGCCTTTACCGATTTCATTAATTTTTTAGGGTTCATAGTTGTTTGTTCCTAAACAAAACT
>NZ_LWFI01001289.1:0-1359 GCF_001635735.1 Oleiphilus sp. HI0067 | reverse complement strand
TGGAGCCGTGGGATGGCCCTGCAGGCCTAGTTACGACAGACGGTCGTTATGCTGTGTGTTTGCTAGATCGTAACGGTCTACGTCCGAGTCGTTGGGTTGTTACTAAAGATGGTTTTATTACAGTAGCATCGGAAATCGGTACCTATGCTTATAAGCCTGAAGATGTTGTTGCGAAGGGTCGAATTGGTCCTGGACAAATCTTAGCGATCGATACGAAGACCGGCGATGTATTGCATACAGACGACATTGATCAGCGTCTTAAAGAAGCCAAGCCTTACAAGAAGTGGTTGCGTGAAAACGCTCAGCGTCTTGAAACGCGCTTGAAGAGCTCTTCGCCTGCGTTTGAACCAATGCCTTCGGATGAGTTGAAAACGCAAATGAAGATGTTCCAAGTGAGCTTCGAAGAGCGTGATCAAGTTTTACGTCCACTAGGTGAGGCGGGACAAGAAGCAGTAGGTTCGATGGGTGATGATACGCCAATGGCTGTTTTGTCACAGCGCGTTCGCTCCGTTGCCGATTATTTCCGTCAAAAATTTGCACAGGTTACGAATCCTCCAATCGATCCTTTGCGTGAAGCGATTGTTATGTCGCTTGAAACCTGCATCGGTTCGGAACGAAATGTATTTGAAGAGTCTCCTGAGCACGCTAAGCGTATTATTTTAACTACGCCTGTTTTGAGTCCAGCTAAGTTTGCTGCGATTTTAGACAATTCTTTAGGTTTTGGTTCAGCGACTGTTTCATTGCAATTTGATCCTGAACAAGGCCTGAAAGCAGCGATTCAAGATGTGTGTGAAAAAGCGGCACAAGCTGTTCGTGATGGCTCAGTGATTGTTGTCTTGTCGGATCGAGACATTGAAAAAGGTAAGTTGCCAATCAATGCATTCATGGCTACAGGTGCAGTGCACCACTACCTGGTTGAGAATGGCTTGCGTTGTGATGCCAACATCGTTGTTGAAACTGGTTTTGCACGCGATTCACACCACTTCGCGGTATTGTTTGGCTTTGGTGCAACCGCGGTGTATCCATACCTTTCTTATCAAGTGTTGAATGACTTGATCGAGAGCGGCGAGATGTTGATGGATCCAATCGAGGCGAAAAACAACTATCGTAAAGGGATTGGTAAAGGCCTTCTTAAGATTCTTTCTAAAATGGGAATCTCAACGATTGCGTCTTACCGTGGTGCTCAATTGTTTGAAGCAGTTGGTCTTTCTGACGATGTGGTTGATCTTTGTTTCAAAGGTGTGGCGAGCCGAATTCAAGGTGCGAGTTTTGCGAATTTACAAGCTGAGCAGTCATTGCTTGCGAATGAGGCTTGGAAAGCGCGTAAATCAATCGAGCCGGGTGGTCTTCTCAAATATG
>NZ_LWFI01001288.1:0-24636 GCF_001635735.1 Oleiphilus sp. HI0067 | reverse complement strand
GACAATATTGCATCGCTACGAATTATAAAAAATAATTTTTATTTTAATAAATCAGACACTAAAACATTATCCCCTCTCCAATAATCAAGATATTCTTTGCGAGAAAGAGTGATTAGGATTGACAAGGGGCCGTTTAAACTCAATACCAAACTTTTAAGCAATTTTTTAAACAATATAAGAAGGAGGTCTGGGAAAAACGCATCTTATCTCACAGGTTTCGTGAGGAGTTGTAAATCCGATTCTTTGTAATTTCATTACAAATGTTAATTAATACACGTTTTTGAGCGCATAATTCGGATGTTTTATTGTTGGCCAAGTCGATTGTTTTGAGGCTTCAACAGAGCAACATAACCTCAACTCTCTCAGAGCCGGTGATTAATCAAAAAGCTTATTCAAAATCAGCTTCACGTCCTGAATCATTTGCTAACCATTTTTAAGCAAGTAATGGTAAGTTTTTCGCTTGCAAGAACTTCCGTTATTTTGACTCGTTTTATGGGGTTCTCGTTTTCCAATAACGATAAATAATCCATATCCAATTGAACGCCTAAGCTCGCACTGCTGCGTTTTGTAATAAACCTTTGGTCCGCTGTTGATTTAGTGTGAACCTATCCAGTCAGATGCATGCACTGACTTTTCTACCCTCTCCACCAATGTTTGCCGTATAAACTTGGCGCATTTCCAGCACTAATGAATCCAGATTGTCTTCCCGCTGTTATCTACACCCAGCGCAACGCCAGCGTACTTTTGCATTTCTGCGGTACTATTTAAGCAACCGCGATTTCACGTAAGTTGTGCCTACCTCACAGGATTAGGCTTTCTACTAAGAGGCATTCTCTCATCAAAGCAAAGAGCACTGCTCGAGCATAAGCTCACCCGAATACTCCCTCACCTCATCGACACATTTATACTACTGTCAGGTTTAATCATGATGGTAACGTGGGCATTGTGGCCGAGCGAACAGCCTTGGCTAGTCGCGAAGATCATTGCGTTATTGTTGTATATCGGATTTGGCTTGATGATACTGCATTGGGGTAACACAACCCGCAACCGCCTTGTCGGCCTGCTCGCAGGGCTAAGCTGTTATGTATTTATTATTGGAGCAGCGCATAGCAAATCTGCTTGGTCGGTTTTTAGTTTCATATAGAGGAAGAACTAAACGCAGCGAGCTTTATATAAAGGCGACTCGGATCGCTTGCGTGCTCGACGGGATTTAAGCTACGTTCGGATCCGTCATTCGCGCCCCCATTCCTTTCCACCCATTTCTACTAATCGAGACGCGGCTCGTCGAAAAGAAAAGGCGAGATCATTGGCGGACGAAAATTGTGCCAGTGACACTCCAATTAGACCCGTCGCCGACCACTCCATATGTTCCCCATCTTTGGTGCGAATCATGGTCGTCGCAAAGGAACTCGAGTTTCCCCCCTTCTCACTGACAAACAATTCTTCATCCCCATCACTGCTTTCGACTTGCGCTTCAAAATCGACAAATAATTCGTCGAGTGGGACTTGTGCCGCTAGCACCAAGCGGGTGCGAGATTCATAACACGCATCAATGAGGGTCACGAAGCGTCGCGCTTCGTTGAGATGGTTGGCATCCAATTGGGGGACGTTGTCCATGATGAGGACCGGAAATCGGTCGCAGAGAGAAAGATAATCGGCCGCACCGAGCGGTTGATAGCACAACTCGGAAAAGTCAAACCAGGCGCACCGGTCATTCAATCGGGCGACCTGGACGGTGCGACCGAAGCGAACTTTAATGATCTCAGACTCAGCTCCGGATGCAGTGCCACCAAATATTTCTTCCAACTGCGCCTGCATGTCGTTATTACTACTATTATCGCCCTGAACATCCTTGTTTGACCAAAAATAGGATTGACCATCCGCTCGATTTTCGAGTCGATAATCCTTGGTGGAGCCCTCCATCGAAATAATGTCGAACGTATGTTTCAACATATCTATGAATGGCAAAAAGAGGGACCGGTTAATGCCTCCCTCATATAAGGCATCAGGGGAGCGATTCGAGGTGGCCACGACTACGACATTGCAATCCAATAATAATAAAAACAGTCTTTTCAAAATCATGGCATCGGCAACGTCTGTCACCTGAAATTCATCGAAACACAGGAGTTGGGCTTCTTGTGCTAATTGCTGCGCAATGATGGGAATCGCATCACCTCGTGGGTGCTTCTGTTTGTAGACAAAGATTCGATGATGGACGTCTAGCATGAATTCATGAAAGTGGACGCGGCGTTTGGTAATTTTTGCGTGTTTGAATCTGTCATTATTGCAGCGCGAATCATCAAAAACATTAACCAACGCGTAAAAGAGATCCATTAGAAAACTCTTGCCGACCCCGACCGGTCCATGAATGTAAATCCCCCGAGGTGGTAGACCAAAGGACCATAAATGAAACTTCTTTCGAAGAAAAGACTGGGCGGATGCCATAGATCGTGCCAGTAACAGTGGTCTGCTGCTTGAACGGCTGCTCTCTATCTGCTCGTCGGTAAGCAAGGGTACTGGCGGGAGCGAGGCAAGAGACTCATGCAAGTCATCTAATTTTGCTGCTAGAGCGACTTGCGCGTCATCTCGTCGCACCTCCCCCGCGTCCACCATGAGTTCATAAGCCGCAGACACAGGGCCTATCGAAAAGCACCGCTGAGCGACGCGATGTTTTTCTATCATCGTCTTCATCATCATATTCTTAGTTATGGAGTCAGTGAGTTTATAAACTCGACGATAAAGTACTCTGTATGGGTATCAAATGGATTTGTATTAGAGGCTCAAATTTCGCAGTTCAACTTGTACAAAACTAGTACAGCGGAGGTTATGGCTGGTGGAAACACGTGCTTCTCAAGATTGGATAAATTCGCGAATTCGTCGACTCGCAGCTGACTCAAATAAACGTATGTTCTCTGTATTCAGCAGCCTCAAGGTTTGGGTAATTTTAACTTCGGTGTCCGAGGTGACATGCTCTAACCTTACCAACGTATGCTTGTAATCGAGCAGAAAAGTATTCAGCGTTTCAATAGATGAGAATTTTTGCTCTTTGCACTTACTAAATAAAGCACGTCTGCAGTAGGTGAGCCATTCGTATTGATAGCTTCCTGTTAAGCGCTCGGGGTATAGAGACAGCTCCTTCAAATCCCGCTCAAGATCAACCATTGGATCTTGATCATGCAGCAGCACACGCAAATTTAGTAGTTCGACAAGAGAGATAGAGTTAAAGTCGAACACCTTGTCGATCAGAGGCAATATCTCTGTGTCCTTTATCTCACTCATGCTTTCTGTTTACGCACCCAGTAGACATGTTTAATCAATGCACGATCTGCTTGCAGTGCTTCTAGCGAACTCAGTTGTTTTGCTAGCGTCATCTCGTCATACAGTGTATGAATAGCCTTATGACAAGCTCGGCATATGAAAATTCCGCTTTGTAATTGTTCCTTCAAGAAATGTTTACGATAGTGTTTTCTGCGATGTACTTTCTTCGGAATAAGGTGATGAAAAGTCAGTGGAACGACACGATCGCAGAGCATACAACCACCAGATCTATCTGAATTTTTCATCGATAAAATGCCCCTAAATTCGTTTTGCGATAGACACAGCCACTGCTGAACCCCGCGCTACCATAGCGAGCCAAATTTGACATAGGCGACTCGCCGGTTCGCGCACTCTCGCGCCCGCATCATCTCGATGAGCCATCTCATCTTCTCGGCATTGTGACAGCATTGTAATTAAGTGCGTCCAATTCGGGAAATCCTCAAAGCGATTAATTTGTGACTGATAGTGTGCTTCTACGAAGGTCTCCACTGTCTCGATAGTACGAAACACCCAATCTCTCCCAAGCAATGCTGGGAGGAAACCGGTCAGGAATCCGGCAATCACCCAAAGAGGCAGCACCAAGCTTCCTCGATACAAATGGATAAGCTCCTCAAATAAACATAGATGATGGTATTCAGTGCGAAGGTGTTCTCGAGCAAAGGCGCGAACATACGGATCGCAACTTGCGCTCAATATGCCGATGTAAATAAATACGGCCCCCATCTCACCAGCATGGCTGCTACGCAATTCCATTTTTAGTTCGTTTGGCATTGTCTGTGAGTAACTTACTTCGTTTTGCATATCGCCTCGCTCACTTATCCTCAAGAACGTGCGCGCTAAGGTGTCTTTCTAAAACAATTCTGGCGCATGCAATGATTACGGTTCAGGGCAAGACAAAGTTCACTCACAGGTCATAAGAATGGGCAACATCTCCTGTAAGTGGAGTGATTTATGAGTAATAGTGTCGGACTGACATGGTCTCGTTTTATTGGCAATGCGACAAATGCTCATTACAAAAAAACCGCTATTGGTCTCCCAATAGCGGTTTCTTGCAATAAAAATTCTGACTTATCTTTTAGCTAACTGAGGCTTAGAAAGTTACACCAAACTGCAAGCCTGCACCGACTGTATTTGCATCTGTACTGCCTAAGGCAGCAAGTTCTAGCGTAACGCCCGCTGCACGCAAGCCAAAGCCAGCTGTTAGAAGCACATCTTCACTTTCAGCAATGTTATATCGAGCGCCTGCGCGAAGTTGAAAAATCTCTGCCAAATCATATTCTGCGCCAACACCCAAGTATTGCGTATCACCCTCACCGAATACTTCTTCTGTTTTGGTTAACTCAAGATCAGCGGCTAACTCGTAAGATGCTCCTTGGTAAGAAATACCAGCCAAGACTTTTGGTTTTAGCTCAATATCGATTCCCTCCGGTGCAAAACCCGGACCCAAGTTAGTGTTGTCTCGACCCGGTTTGGTGGTGATCTCCATTGGCACAACGTTGATCACTGAGAGGCCAACCAATAATTGCTCGTCATCATCTAAGAAACTCGCCACGCCTAGATCAAGGTTGAATTTCGATTCACTCACTTTGGTATCTTCAAGATCGTCAGATTCAAACTCATCAACGCTCGTTACAAAGTCATAAGCACGTAGATCGACCATTTTAGGTGACACGCCTAGCGCATAGTCGTGACCAAAAAACGTAAAGTTATGCGACATCGACAAACCAACTTGCGAGTATGCTGAACCAACGGCGCGCACGGTTGACTGTAACTGATCCGCGTCATTCGCTGTGTCATACAGAGCGTTAACATCATCGATGTCTGTAATCACGGTGTTACGCGCTAGGTCTTCTAGTTGATCAAGCGTGGTTTGATCGTTGTAATTGATTTTTGCTGCAATACGAGCAGAACCAGAGACAAACAAACCTGCGCCGAAACGCTGGCTAGGTATCAACGCTGACACACCCATGCCGAGATCGACACGCGCTTGTTCTTGATCAATTTTTTGAAGCTCGTTGTTCAGTGCACGCGTTCTATTCGCTAATTCTGTTTGAGCAGCGGCTAAGCCTGCACCACCGCCCGCAATATTGTTTTCAACGTCAGTAATCGCACCTTCAAATGGTTTGATGAAATCATCATCGAAGTCATCCACGACATCGCGAAGCTCAGCTTCATCACTTGCTATTGCGTTTACTGATGGAAGTAACATGCCAAATCCATCGCGTTTTTCAGGCTGTTTTACCGCCAGTAAAGCCGGATTAAAAAAGCCTGCCGCAGCAGGACGTGCAGACGCAACGCCTACACCACCCATCGCCATCGCGCGACTATCAATAAAATTTGGTGCACCTGCAAATGCTTGTGCTGCAAAGAAAAAGCTGCCTGAAACAAACAAGGCACTCTTTTTAATGTATGTCATGATTCATCCTTTCAATCGTTATTATTTCGCCTCTTCTAGGCGCGATAATTTGAGTATAGATTGAAAGAATGAAAACGCTCGGTGATTTCTTAGATTGGCAGAAACTTAACGGACGACCTTGCCTTCGGCGAGTTCTCGTAGACTGACTTGAGCAAACTTTTCCTTGATGAAACCATCTAATACTTGGCTCACATCAGCGATATTCTTCTGAGCTCCTGATTGTGGAAAAGCGCGATAAATAGGCGGAGATTTTCGAATCGCAGATAAAATATCTGCCACGCTAATCAAATCACTAGAGCGTGCTAAGACAAAACGATCGCCCTCTGAGCCCGCATCTATAATCAGCTTTTTCTTAAGCAGTGTTTCGACAACTTGGCGAATTAATAAGCCCGGAATATTTGGCGTTGTTTCAAGCTCTGCTTGTTTAATCGGTTTACCGTTTTTTTCTTGAGCCTGAGTAATTGAGACCATGACCTGCAAGGCAATTTTCTCTAATGCGATGGGTGACCCGCGCATATCAAGCGAGCGTGTAATGTAATTATCATTCTGAACATAAAACGCTATAACAGAGCCTAGTAATAAAATTAACCAACTTGCATACAACCACAACAAAGCAACGATACCGACAGCAAAGCCAGAATAAATCATGTCATAGCGCGCCGAACTCACCACAAATGCCGTAAAGGCTTTGCCCGCTATTTGCCACGCAATGCCTGCAACAATGGCACCGATTAAGGCGCTAGAAGTTTTGACCCGCGTATTCGGTACGAGCGTATAAAAGAAAGTAAAGGCTGCGATCAACACCACAACTGGCATAACAGCGGTAACAAGCGAAAAAACAAAGCCAAGCGGTTCCACAAGACGAAGCTTTGTCACAATAGCGCTATCTAAAACCCCACTTGCGAGAGAGATACCAGCCACCAGCAGAATGGGCCCTACAAAGATCATGCTCATGTAATTGCTCAAACGACGACTAACTGAGCGCGTACTTGCGACATACCAAATTTGATTAAATGCGTGTTCAACCTTTTGTACTAGGGAAACCACTGTGTACAGCAATAAGACCAGACCAACTGCACCCAGAACGCCGACTTTCACGTTGTCGACAAACTGAAGGATCGAGTTCAGAATTTCTTGGCCTTTTTCTCCCATCGGTAAGAGAAAATGCTCGATCGCAGGCATGAAGTGATTTTGTACGTTGAAATATCGCAGCAATGAAAAGCTCAGCGCTAAGAGCGGCACAACGGATAAAATACTGGTAAACACCAAGCTCATTGCGTGCAAAGAGACATTGCCTTGCATTATGTCTCGTACAATCGCAAAGCATACACGTGCTGTACGATGCCCTAATCGTTCAATTGAGCTTTTGTCCGAACTTACCGGACGCATCAACCAATCGTATATAAGTGCCTGTTTTTCAGAAATAAAAGGTAACAACTACTACGTCTCCAAAGATCTTTAAGTGAGTATAGTTGAACAAAAGACTATACTAGCCAACGCCAACCATAACTTACGTAATTGAATTATTTTTGATGTTTCGTTTTTTTGAACAGCTCGTTAAGCCCTTCCCTGTTGACACACCAACAACACCACCCAAAGGTCTTGTTGCGTTTTGCATTCACTATACACGTGGTGTCATTCCGCATCTTTTAATAATGGCATGTCTAACGGCATGCATTGCGGTAATGGAAGTCAGTCTGTTTCGTTTCTTGGGCGAGCTCGTCGACCTACTAACGGCAAGCACACCGGCTACTCTCTGGGAAGAACACTCTTCTACTCTAACGGGATATGGCGTCATTGTTCTTTTGGTTTTACCGATCACCGTTCTTCTTCACTCTAGCGTGATTCATCAAGCCTTGCTTGGCAACTATCCTATGCGCATTCGTTGGAATGCACACCGCTATTTGCTTGGACAAAGCCTTGGCTTTTTCCAAGATGAGTTTGCTGGACGAATTGCCACAAAAGTCATGCAGACAGCGTTATCCGTGCGGGAAGCTGTGATGAAGATGCTCGATGTCTTGCTCTATGTAAGCGTTTATTTTATTGGCATGGTCAGTGTGCTCGCCATGAATGACCCGACGCTAAGCATCCCTCTTTTACTTTGGTTTGCTTCATATGTTGGAGTACTTTGCCTGTTTATTCCGCAACTAAGACAAATTTCTACCTTACAGGCTGATGCTCGCTCTGCCATGACCGGCAGCATCGTTGATACCTACACTAATATTTCAACGGTTAAGCTATTCAGCCATTCAAACCGCGAGGCTGACTATGCACGCGAATCGATGGATGGTTTTCTTCAAACCGTTTACCCACAGATGCGTTTAGTCACCAAGCTAAATGTCAGCGTATGGTTCCTGAATTCACTGCTGCTGTTTTCGGTAGCGACCTTATCCATTTATCTTTGGTCCGTTGATGCGGTGAGCACAGGTGCGATTGCAGTGGCCATTGGTTTAGCCTTGCGTTTGAACGGCATGTCGCAGTGGATTATGTGGGAAGTGTCGGCATTGTTTGAGAATATCGGATCGGTGCAAGACGGCATCAATACCATCTCACAGCCCAAACTAATTCAAGATAAAAACAATGCAAACGCGCTTGCGATGGCTAAGGGCCAAATTGACTTTAATCAGGTCAGTTTTGAATACAATGCCGGTGAATCAGTGCTTAAAGATTTATCTCTGCGAATTAAAGCGGGAGAGAAAATCGGACTGGTAGGCCGTTCTGGTGCTGGGAAATCAACACTCATCAATCTTCTGCTGCGTTTTCACGATATTCAGAAAGGCGAAATTCTTGTCGATGGGCAAAACGTTAGTGCGGTTCAACAAGAAAGCCTTAGGGCGCAAATAGGTGTGGTAACACAAGATACCTCGCTCATGCATCGCTCTGTGCGCGACAACATTGCCTACGGCCAACCCGAGGCGACTCTAGAACAGGTGATTGCGGCGGCAGAGCAAGCCGAAGCGCATCAGTTCATTCAAAACCTTAGTGATATCAAAGGCCGCGCCGGTTACGAAGCCCACGTGGGCGAGCGTGGTGTAAAACTGAGTGGTGGTCAGCGTCAGCGTATTGCGATCGCACGCGTCTTATTAAAAGATGCACCGATTCTTGTCTTAGATGAGGCGACATCTGCACTCGACTCTGAAGTCGAAGCTGCGATTCAAGAAAGCCTCTATAAATTAATGGAAGGTAAAACAGTTATTGCGATCGCGCATCGTTTATCAACAATCGCCGCGATGGATCGCTTAATCGTGCTAGATGAAGGGCGTATTGTTGAAGAAGGATCGCACCTAGAGCTGATTGCCAAAAATGGCATTTATGCTCAGTTATGGCAACGTCAATCTGGCGGATTTATTGGCGATTAAGAGTCACCTTGCAGGGTCATGATGAGCGTTCTCGGTCCGCCTGAAATACGGTGCTCACCAAGATAAATACCTTGCCATGTGCCTAGAGCAAGACGCCCATTAGTGATCGGAATCGTCAGAGAAGATCCAAGCATGACCGACTTAATATGTGCTGGCATATCGTCAGCACCTTCATAGTCGTGCTCATAAACAAAACTCCACTGCCCCACGTCGGGAACAAGCTTTAAGAAGTAACGTTCCATGTCTCTGCGCACACTCGGATCTGCATTTTCATTAATGCATAAAGACGCAGAAGAATGTTTGATGAATAAGTGTGCAAGCCCGACTTCGAAGTTTGCTATCTCAGGTACTTGCTGAACAATCTCATCCGTAACGAGATAAAAGCCTCTTTTTTGCGCTTTTAGCCGAATCGTACGTTGAAGCCACATAATGCTCTCACCCAACAATCAATTTACACGAGAGACTAGTGTGCCAGAAAGAAAAAGGCACTGGCCACTAGGAAGACTCAAAACCTAGTGCCGTGCCGAGATAAAACGAGAGGAATTAAGATGACAAGCCAAGCATCTCATTTTTCAACGAATCTTGAACGGGCGAATCGCCCAACCAAATACCAAATAATGCTTGTTTAAAATCTAAACTCGGCACCTCTGAAATAACAAAGTTATTACGATGTACCTGAATGACTGACTTTGCAGGGTCTCAAGACAATAAGAAGGTATCGCTGACATCAATAGGCTCATCAAAGGCTGAGAGAAGTTGTTCAATTCTTGGCTCCATTGCAGAGATATCACCAATTGATTGCTCAAAGCCTTCACGGGTCGCTTCTTGAAGCTTGTCACTACTAATTAAGCTTGATTCAATTTCTAAACAAATTGCCATAGGAGCATTGTCTTCAACAATATTACTCGCCTGCTCAGGGCTACTAGAGAGATACAAGCTTCCTACATATAAATCTATGAACATACGAGTTCGCATGCCACTGCCTTGCAGCTGAAGGGTTTGAGCGCTGACGTTAATAGACGGTTTAGATGTGCTTGAATCTGCGTATACAACACCTGTCATCAACATAAAAAACGACAGTACTGCGCCAAATTTATTAATAGTATTCCTTACTCACTTCTATATTTATTTTTGTGCCAGCGCCATCAACTCACGCAACACCAAAGAGCGAAACCATTGGTGTTCTGCAGGCTTGTTTTGCCGTTGATGCCAAATCATCTTGTAATTAAAAGGTGGAAACTCTATTTCTTCTGGCAACAAAGCGCTCGTTAAACCTTGTTCCGCTAACGCTTGTGTGCTCATTGCAGACCCACCAAGCATCAGATAATCTGTGGTAGTTAGGCATGACATTGCCGTGTGCATATTGCTTGTTTCAAAAGCCACACGGCGCGAAAAACCATGTTTAAATAAAATAGGCTCATCCTTCACATGGTTCTCGTTGAATTCTGGCACGATGATTTTGATATAGGGGTAAGACACATATTCATCGAGTGACAAACGCTTTTTATTTGCCAAAGGGTGGCGAACATTCATCAAAACACAGAAATCAATTTCTTTAAGGACTTGTTGATAAAAATTCGCCTTATCGACCTCAACCACATTAAGTGCAAGATCAAGCTGCCCATTAGCCATATCATCAAAACTTGTTTTCCCTCAAGGCTTCATTTCAATGTTCACTTTGGGTGCTTCATCTACTATGCGCGCCAACAAGGGCGGGCATAAGCGTGCCGCGACACTATCTAACAAAGAGATCCTGAAGGTTCGATCGCAATCACTCACAACAAACTCCGGTGGTGATACAAGTCGGCCTAGTTGCTCAAGCAATTCGCTTAAAGGTGTTTGCAATTCAAGCGCCCTTTCGGTTGCGCGAATTCCCTGCGTACCACGAAAAAACAGTTCTTCGCCAAATAAGTCCGACAAACGGGTGAGCATCTTACTCATTGCAGATTGTGTAACGTGCAAGCGCTCAGCGGCGCGAGACACGCTCTCCTCTTCAAGTAAAACTTGTAAGGCAACCAACAACTTAATATCGCAACGAGCTAGATTCTCTAACTTCATAACACCCCTCGGTCATATTTATGCTTAAAACTTATAATTCATTGACACCGCTCCAGCGACTGCTGAATTGTTGTACTCGCCTGCAGGGTTCGCCAACAAGCCTGACTCATGCGCAACGCTCGGCGTTCCCAAATCGGCATACTCTAAACGGAATGCCACATCCACCTCTGGAGTTGCTCTATAGAGCGCGCCAACGGTACAGCGTTTGATTTCATCAAGCGGCATATCGGCAGAACGGTGCTGGTCATCTACAGGGCTCTCATCTAAAGAAAATCCTGTTTGTAAGGTCCAATCGGAATTCAAGGCATATTCCCAACCGACTGCATATGGATTGGCGTCTTGCCAATGACGATCTATATCTAGCTCCATACCTAAAAGCCCAGAGTAAATAGTGGTGGTTTCAAAAGAGCTGTAGAACACACGACCCACATCCCATACAAATGCTGAGTTATCACTGACTTGGTGATAACCACTCAACATGACTGTCGCCGGGTTATCCCAGTTCAAAGAGGCATAGTCGCTTGTACCGTTGAGGCTGTCACCTCCTTATAGATCTGCATTGACCTCTGAGCGATATACCAATCCAAGACGATTCGACTGATTAAGATCCCACGTTGCGCCGGCTGTCCAGCCATACGCAACATCATCAGCATCTAAGCCAAGATCTTGCCCCATTACCGTTAGCTCTTGCTCAGCCTTGATATAGTTTGCGTTAATACCTGCGCCCAATGACAAACTATCTGTTACACGATAGGCAACGGATGGCTGCACCTGAATTGTCTCCATGCTGGCAGACTTCGCGACATTCACACCAGCCCAATCATCGGCATAATCAATACTGTTTCCGTAATGCACCATCAAAGACACCCCTACTTTGAGGTCATCAGACAAACTATGTACGTAAGCTACTGATGGTATGTGAACAACCCCGCCGGCATCCCCACCGTCCTTCTTTGCGGGGCCGACCTTAGGTTGTTCTGCTTCAAAGTTATTATCAGTTTCAGCTGCGACAACACCAACAGCCACTTGATTACCTTCTAGTTGTGTCATATTCGCCGGGTTTGACCAAGAAGCCATCGCGTCTCAAGCGTGAGCCGCTTGTCCTGCTCCTGCCGTGCCAAAAACAGCTGTCCCAGGTGTCACCTGTAGACCGGCGGCATAAACATATGATGCCGCCAAAGAGAGCATTGCCAACCCAAAAAGATTCTTACTTACGAGTGTTGTTTCATTCATATTTTTCTCCACTGAAGTCTGCATTTCTTAACAACTTGAGCTCAGTGTAAGGACGCGATACCGAGAAAAATAATGACAAAAAGGACTAACAAATATTCCTTAAAAGAAAGAATATAAAAATCTAATTTCCAGAAAGGAATCGATAGAGCAAGAGGCAGCACCGGTCAAGAGGACTAAAAGAAGGTTTCTAGGAGGAATATTAGGTGTATTGTTTAGTGCACTGGCCCGCTATGAAAACGAAACTCCGTATCAGGCTCTTCTATCAACGCCGCTTCGATGACTTTGAATTCTGCCACGCGTTCTGAAATATCTTCACCTGCATACTTGGTCGCAAGTTTTAAATAGTCTTGGTAGTGACGAGCCTCAGACTTCAATAGAGACTCATAGAAATCTTTAAGCTCTTCATCTAAGAACGGCGCAAGTTTGGCAAAACGCTCACATGAACGGGCTTCGATGAATGCGCCAATAATAAGAACATCTACTAGCTTTTCCGTTTCCGTCTTGCGCATCTGATCACGTAAGCCGTTTGCATAACGCGAAGCAGATAGCTTGCCGTAGATCAGGCCGCGCTTTTTAATAATCTTTAGCACTTGTTCAAAATGACGAAGTTCTTCGCGCGCTAATCGCGACATCTTATTCAGCAGTTCGTTATCATCAGGGTAACGATGAATGTTGTTCAAGGCCGTCATTGCCGCTTTCTTTTCACAATGGGCATGATCAATCAGCATGATATCCTGATTGGCCAATGCGTTTGTAATCCATAAATCCGGTGTTTCACACCCAAGAAATTCATGAATTTCGGCTAAAGCGTCAGTGTTCATACTTACTCATCCAGATGCTCAAAACTACATACATAACAGGCGCGCATTATATCCACACCCATAACGAAGTTCATCTCTTAATCGAGGGGGAATTAATTGCGTTAAAACGCAATATCTATTTTGACTCAATGCTTAACTGAACTTGCAATGCTAATGATAATTATTATCATTAGCATTTAATTAAATAATTTGAGTCAACTAAATGGTCACACCGGCTACCCCTTTGCTCGCCCAACAACTGAGAAAACAAGTGAGATACGGCCTCAGCCCAGATTCTCCCGCCCTGATTAATGAGTGGCTTGCAATTGATCGTTGCTGCTACCAAGGGTTTTATCATGGCGTTTGCAGCACTTGCTGTATAAAAGAACAACAATCCTATCTTGAGCTCCAATTCCGCTGTTTGCTAGAGGCCGTTCTTGACGAGCTAGTGCCGCTACAGTGGCGTTGCACCTGTCTTGACCACATATATAAGCCTCTCTTTAACTTAAAAAAAATCTGTAATGACGATGATAGCAAGCAACGCTTACAAACAATGTTTTCAGAACTAGCACTGATGAGTAGCTATTTTAACGCCAGTTTAACCGGACTTATAAGCCAACAATCGGCCGCATCAGAAACCGATAATATTTTAGAAAATTTAAGGAAGTAACATGACTGAAACAAGAACTGAACGCGACAGTATGGGTGAACTAACTGTACCCAAAAATGCACTTTATGCAGCACAAACGCAACGCGCTGTGCACAACTTCCCAGTAAGTGGCAGGAGAATGCCCGAAGCCTTTATACGATCACTAGTTAAAGCGAAAACTGCGGCGGCCAAAGCGAATGGAGAACTAGAACAAATCCCCAGTGACATGGCAAAGGCGATCTCCGACGCGGCAGATAAGCTTTTAGTAAGCGAAGATTTAATGCAGCACTTCCCTGTTGATGTTTATCAGACGGGCTCTGGCACAAGCTCAAACATGAACGCAAACGAAGTACTTGCCACATTGGCAACCGAACTCTACAAAGATTCCGTTAGCGCTAATGACCACATTAACTGCGGTCAAAGCAGCAACGACATCATTCCTTCGACGATTCATATCAGTGCGGCTATCGAGCTAAACGAACAGCTCCTTCCTGCTTTAGAGTACCTTGTTCAAACCACAAGAGAGAAAGCCAAGAGCGTAGATCAATACGTTAAGACAGGTCGCACCCATTTGATGGATGCAATGCCAGTGCGCATGAGCCAAAGCTTAAACAGCTGGGCAACTCAAATTGAACAAAACATCCTACACTTACGCCAACTTCAACCTAGCTTGCAGTCCCTTGCGCAAGGCGGAACTGCCGTCGGCACAGGTATCAACGCACACCCAGAGTTCGCCGCTAAATTCAGCAAGATACTAAGTGACGATACTGGAATAGCATTTACGCCTGCTGATAATTTCTTTGGCCATATTGGCTCTCAAGACATCGCGGTTGCACTTTCTGGTCAACTAAAAACAACTGCGGTTTCTCTGCTTAAAATCGCGAACGATCTACGCTGGATGAACTCAGGTCCGCTTGCAGGCTTGGGCGAGATAGAACTTGAAGCATTGCAGCCTGGCAGCTCGATCATGCCCGGAAAAGTAAACCCAGTTATTCCTGAGGCCGCAGCAATGGTCGCTGCACAAGTAATCGGTAACGATACGGCGATTACCGTGGCTGGACAATCCGGAAACTTCGAATTAAACGTCATGCTGCCCTTGGTTGCGAATAATCTATTAGAAAGCATTGAGTTACTGGCAAATGTATCACGCCTTCTTGCTGATAAAGCAATTGCTAGCTTCAAGGTAAACGAAGATAAACTCAGAGAAGCCTTATCACGCAACCCAATTTTAGTGACAGCTCTAAATCCCATCATTGGCTATCTAAAAGCAGCGGAAATCGCAAAACAGGCATATAAAGAGGGCCGACCAGTCATTGACGTTGCCGCAGAAAACACAGAACTAAGCGTTGACGAGTTGAGCAAATTACTCGACCCAGCCAAGCTGACGCAGGGCGGCCTTTAAGAGACAACACCCGAAAAGGAAAACAAAATGAGTACCACATTTAACTTCACCGGAAAAAACGTCTTTGTAGTTGGCGGCACGAGCGGTATTAACTTCGGAATAGCTAGCGGCTTCGCGCGCTGGGGAGCCAATGTAGTCGTTGCCTCACGCAAAGAACAAAAAGTTGCGAATGCAGTCGCAGAACTAAAAGCATTGGGCGCCTCTGCAAACGGCGTGACACTAGACGTCCGAGATTACGAGCAAGTTGAAGACGGATTTGAAAGCGCTTGTAAATTCTTAGGTGGCGACATTGATATCCTCATTTCAGGCGCAGCAGGAAACTTCCCTGCTCGCGTTAACGACATGTCGCCTAATGCGATCCGCTCAGTGCTTGAAATAGACCTACTAGGTACATTTCACGTTATGCGCGCTGGGTTTAATTATCTCAAAAAACCCGGCGCAAGCGTGATTAACATCTCTGCTCCGCAAGCCTTTCTTCCCATGGCTCATCAAGCACATGTTTGTGCAGCCAAAGCAGGCGTGGACATGGTGACGCGAACACTAAGTATGGAGTGGGGGCAAGATGGTGTGCGCGTCAATTCGATTGTACCTGGCCCGATCGCCGGCACAGAAGGAATGGATCGCCTGTCTCCAACCCCCGACTTACAGGCTGCTGTCGCAAAATCGGTACCGCTAAAACGCCTTGGTGAAGTCCACGACATTGCCCATGCAGCTGGAATGCTATGCGCTGAAGAATCCTCGTATATTTCAGGCATTGTGCTCCCAGTAGACGGAGGATGGAGTCAAACTGGCGCGACATCGGTCATGGATAAGATGTCGCGCATGCTCGACACCATGAAACCATAATTAACATAACAACGACAGCGCGCTGACAAAACTCACGCGCGTTGTCAGTACCGAATCGAAATAACATAAGTTGGTTACGATAGGACAAGCAAGGAAAAGCGCATGAAAATCACCCTAAGAAAGACACTCGACTCGGACACCAAACCACGCTTACTCACTTTATTGAACCTTATCGCCAATAACGAGATCAGAACGCATTTGCTTTACTCGGAATTAATAAAGCATCATGCGTGTCATGTGGGCAGAGACCAGCATTTATTATCTTGTTTTCACACAGCCTTGACCGAAGATAAAGATCACTACCAATGCATTGAGCATTGCATTGAACTTATCCAAGGCCCGAAAGCGCCCACAAAAACGAGAAACAAACACTACCCTAGCACACAATTAAAAAGCTCTTTTTCTAAGTTACTTAAAAGCCTCTATTTAAGCGAAGCCTCTTCAGTTCAAGCCTACTCTGAAATTTGCACCATGACCCTAGAAAAAGACTATCGCTTATTCGATCTTGCCTATCGCAACATGCATGAAAACATTGTGCACCTCGACGCTGTAGAAGAGGCACTAAACACTCACTGCCAACATCCTCTTACACATTAAGGCACAACTCTTTATGACAACGTGGCTACTCGCAAAGATAAACTACCCAAGTCCAGATTTAACATGGCGGGAAACACCGCGTTTACTGGTCAAAGAACTAATACTTCTTACACCCTTTCTATGCTTGATCGGCATAATATATATCGTCGACAAAACCTTATTTGGGCTTATCGTTGAAACCATGAGCGATGCATATATCGCTGTCAGCGTCTTTGTCTCGATCACGCTAGCAGGCTTCTACTACCTTGACCGTCACTTAAAAGCGGATCTTCGAGAATTACTTAATCGAAAATCTATTCTCCAAGTCCCAGTAGCTGCTTTTTTAGGTGCACTACCAGGTTGCGGTGGCGCTATTATTGTAGTCACTCAGTTCGTGAATGGCAGTATGAGCTTCGGTGCACTTGTCGCAGTATTGATTGCAACAATGGGGGATGCCGCATTCTTACTCATCGCGAAAGAGGCGGAAACCGCCGCACTCGTATATGGATTAAGTTTATGCGCAGGAATTGTTTCTGGCTATATCATTAACGCCGTACATGGGCACGACTATCTAAAGAGGAAATCTGACGAAACACAACTGAATACATTCAGCTTCTCGCGTACAACCCCTCTCAAGGTATATGCATTTATAGGGGTACTTGTTCCGGGTGTAATCTTTGGTTTACTTGAGGCCTTTCTGGTAGACACTAATGCTTTATTTGGCGCATGGACTGACTATCAGCCCGTTACTTGGTTGGGTTTTATTGGGGCTTTGCTCTGCATCTCTGTTTGGGTTGGTCAACCATTAGACTCTTGGTCGGCACGTTTTGCGGAAAAAACCGATATCAAACACCTGAAAGAGACCGTCGTCGCAGAAACCAGCTTTATTTCAGTTTGGGTTATTTTAGGCTTTCTCAGCTATGAATTTCTGGTATATAGCTATGGCCTTGATCTACAATCTGTGTTCCAACAATTAGGTGGTCTGGTGATCCTTTTTGCTGTTCTAATCGGCTTCATTCCCGGTTGCGGCCCACAAATCGTAACAACCACTCTTTACCTTAACGGTGTCATTCCTCTGTCAGCTCAATTGGCAAACGCAATTAGCAACGATGGCGACGGATTATTTCCAGCACTAGCACTCGCGCCTAAAGCCGCATTTAACGCGACCCTCTACAGCGCCATTCCTGCATTGCTATTAGGCTATTGCGCGTACTTCTTAGGCTGGTAACTATTATTTATGGTTCTTTTTTCAAATAAATAATCGGAGAAATATAATGAATATGAAACTTTTATCAGTCCTTTTCCTTAGTGTTATCAGCAGCGGAACACAGCGTAGAAATGAAAAACGTAGGAGCGGACGGCCCAATGGTATTCACACCAGCCGTGCTTCATGTAGCAGTGGGCGACACGGTACATTTTTTACCAAGCGATCCAGCGCATAATTCTGAATCCGTTGCAGGATTAATTCCAGAAGGCGCGACACCTTGGAAAGGAGATATGAACAAAAAAGTGTCGGTGACGATCGATAAAGAAGGCGTGTACGTTTACCAATGCCTACCCCATTCGGTATTGGCGATGGTCGGCGTAATCGTTGCAGGCAAGCCAACAAATCTAGACGCGGTAAAAACGAATGCTTCGTCTCTAACAAGTAAATTCGTTGTTAATAAAGACCGCTTAGACAAGTATTTAGCACAAGTAAAATAAGCCATTCATCAATAGCTAGAATCGGGTGTTATATAGCAAATTAATGTAACGCCCAACCTTCCAACGATTTCCCAAATCAGCTATCGCCTGCTTTTTTCAGCACGATGCATAATTCGCATTTTCTGCAATACCTAGTCAACTAATTTAAGTTTCTTAAGGCGAGTCTTCTTCGATTATTTCTAGCGGTTTACATTCATATTCTATATAATAACGATTCTCATTTAGATTTAAAAAATGCTAAATGGTAACTCTCTCACAATAGAGCAGGACTGGATAAACACTGTGCAAGACAAGCCAAAAATAAACTTCGAAGAACGCGATGAATACAAACGAAAGTACGAGCATGCCAATACGAATTTATGCTTCAAAGCTATGCGCTTTCGTCATCAACACGTGAGCCCTGTAACCATCGATGAATTTATTGAAGCGGTCCATACTTTAGCCGCCGTATTTAAACTTCCAGCATCTGAACATCACCCCCTCGATACGTTTTTTTGGGCACGAAATAAACTTCAAACCGAGTTTGAACAAGAAGGCCGAAGTGATGTGTTTAAGGTTTGGTGTCGTCGCGCAATCAACGAATTAGAACTCGATATTCAGGCGCAATGCGACTTGCTTGGCGACGGAAAAATCGTCGCGTTAGTGTAAGGACATTCAGCTGGGGACAGTCCCTATTCAACTAAAACACCTTATCGCCTAAATACGCATCGAATGAGAAGTCATTCATTCCGGTGGTGATGATGTGAGAGCAGTATTCGTCTAGGGCTTCTACGGGGTTTTGTAGCGCTCGCATGCCGAGGATATCTCGACCTGTCATATGAAATATTTCTTGGGTCGGTACATGAAGCAAAAGCGATTCCTCGACATCTTTGTCGTTGCCTTTTCTCTTTAGGAAACACCCTAGACCATAGTAATCGCCACTAGATTGGGCCTCTAAGTCAAAACGTTCGACAAGCCGCGCCAATATGGTTTTCACACCACGAAGGCCTGAAACAATCGTATTAGTATACGGCCATCCGTTGGACAACTTAGTGGGTAGAAAATCGGTATTATACAAATCAGAAGGATTCACAAGCAGACCCATACCTTGCACGTGACCATCAAGATAGTATGCCTCTCTTAATTGACTAGGCAAACCTAAGTTCATCGAAGAACCCGCGCTCTCGAAAGAACATGACATCGCGCCTAGCTCGATCACGCGCCCTTGCGCCTCAATGTAAAGTCCAGCTGACACGCCGGGCGCCATGCCTTGTCGCAGCGCAGGCCTAATTCTTCCTTTAAGAGCCACAAATAGCTCTCCACCATCCAAAAGTGCATGCCCCGTTTTCGGTTGGTGCTTTACCAAATGCTCCAAAAACTGCTCTTTTCCTGCAGCAAGCGGCGAAAGCACATCAGGTCCCGTTTTGAAGTCAAATATTTTGCTAGCCAACTGCTCTGGAGCGTCTTCTTTTTTGTAGATACACTCAACACCCGCCGAGCGCATCTCTTCAAGACTAAATCCAAATTTATTCACTTTTTCTTCCCTAAATTTGAAACATAAAAAATCCCGCACCTCTCTCGACCTGTAGGATTTTTAGTTTAACGGTGTACTAAGCACCTACTTAAGTAAGTGCTTAGTACACGTCACGCACATAACGTTTTTGTTTCTTAAGGTCTGCCAAATAGGCGTCTGCTTGCTCAGCACTCATGTTGCCATGCTCTGCAATGATGTCATGCAAGGCTGCATCCACATCTTTAGCCATGCGGTAGGCGTCACCACAGATGTAGAAATAGGCGCCACGCTCAAGCCATTCAAAGAACTCTGCACCACTCTGCTTCATGAGGTCTTGTACGTATACCTTTTCTTCTTGGTCACGCGAAAAGGCAAGGTCTAGCGTGGTTAAAAGACCTGACGCCTTCATTGCTTCCATTTCTTCTTCGTAGATGTAATCCGTGGCACGGTTGCGATCACCAAAGAATAACCAGTTGTCGCCACCTGCTTGGCGAGCCTGACGCTCTTCCAAGAAAGCTCTAAATGGCGCGATACCAGTGCCAGGGCCAACCATAATCATAGGCGCTGAGTTGTCTTCTGGTACGGAGAAGCTTTTGTTTGGCGAGAAGTAACATGCTACTTCTTGGCCGTCTTCAACTAAGTCTGCCAAGTAGGTTGAGCACACACCCATATAATCACGACCATCATGATCATAACGCACACTACCGATGGTCAGGTGTACTTCGTTTTCATGCGCATTGATGCTTGATGAAATCGAGTAAGCACGCGGCGCTAAAGGCTTAGACAAAGCAACAAATTCGGCAAAGCGCATGTCGCCCTTATAGGCCTTCAACAAATCAACAACATCTTTACCCCATAAGAAGTCGTTTAATGCTTCTGTATCGTTATTTTCAACTAGACGCGTCAGCTCTTGGTCGCCACTGCGCTTCGCCAGTTCAATCACTAAATCTTTTGACGGAGTGCGAATTTCTAGATGCGCTTTGAGTACGTCTGCGGCTGTATAGTTTTGCTCTTTGTATGGAACAGACTCTGCATCATCAACACCGAACACGGCTAAGCAGGCTTCAACAAGGCTAGGTTGGTTCAACGCAATAACATTTAGTGCATCCCCTGCATTGTAGGTTTCGCCGCTATCGCCCAAAGAGAATTCGTAATGCACGATTTCCTTACTTGAGCCTTCTTTGTTCAACAAACGCTTGTTGACCAACTTCGCTTGCAAAGGGTTGTTGCGATTGAACTTAGATTTTTCGTTTTTCGCTGACACAGGCTCTGCGGCCGCACCAGAAACACCACCGTCACGTCCTTTGCTTGCAATGGTCGGGATCACTTTCTCGATCCATGCTTCAGCAGCAGCTTCAAAGTCAATGTCGCAATCAACACGATCTTCAACGCGCGTTGCGCCAAGTTCTGCCAAACGCTCATCCCATTGCTGGCCAGCTAAACAGAAGTCGTCGTAGTTGGTATCACCCAAGGCAAGTACTGAGTAGAACATATTCTCGAAACGCGGCGCGTCGTCTGCCTCAACCTGATCCCACAAGTTTTGTGCGTTGTCGGGCATTTCACCCTCGCCGTAAGTACTCGTTACAACAAGCAAGCGCTCAGTGGCAGACAGCATGTCTAGCGTTACATCGTCCATGTCGTAAACGGTAGGTGCTAAACCCTGAGAAAGTGCTAGCTCGGCAGCATCTTCCGCAACAGTTTCTGAGTTGCCAGTCTGGGTGCCAACGATAATAGATATCGCTTTTTGTGCGACTGGCGCAGATTGACTTGCACCTGCTTGCGCGCCATCGTTGTTGATCAATAAACGCGTATGTAGGCCAGCAAGAAAACCGCCCATCCACTGCTTTTGATCTTCGTTAAACGGCAAGTCCTGCGGTAAATAAGGTACACGCGTAGCGGCGTTTTCGCCCACTTGGTTTACGTCATTCACGATGTCGTTCATATTTCCTCCTACTCACCTCGAGATACTTCAAACGAGGCTTCGCACATTTCAATCGTTATTAAATTCTTTTCTTCAGAGTCTTAAGCTGCCTGTTGCATGACGCTCGCGATGGTCTGTAAATAATGTCTGGCTAAGGCTTCTTCCAACGGTGGAAACTCGGCCAACTCGGCTTTGTTTTGACGGTCACGTTCAATAATCCACACCGTTGTACCCCATGCACGGGTATCCCACACTTCACGCAACATCAGTGACTCTTTGTAATCACGTACGCGCTTATCAGCAAGCAAAGCTGCGAGTGCTTCGTTGCTGTAGGCCTCAAAAGATGCTTTTAAGTCTTTATGAATTTGCTCTACTAGCTTTCGGTCTTCGCTTTCAATTAAGTGACGCACCATTTCGTCGCTGGTTACACGTGTTGATTTCACTAAATCAGACTTGCTTGCTAGCTCTTTGGCGCGGCGCAAGATGCCCATGGCATTCACGTACTGGTAAATAAGCCCGCTATCACGCTCTCCATAACCGGGAACATCACCATTGAACATGTCTTGCTTGCGCTTATAAGCGTCACCGATGCGACGCAACTGCCACAAGCCCCATGCTTGAGAAAGCTCTTCCAACAAGACTTTACGAGGACTTGCTTCAAGAATCGCTTCACCACAGTGGTAGCGATACAAAGATAAAGGAATCAGCACATAGAAGTGTTGACGCGCTTTGTCCCAGTTTTCTAGCAAGCTTGCCGCTAGGCTTGAGCCGCAATGTTGAATGTGCAGTTCAAGGTGCAACTTCAACGCGTCTTCTTGTGCACGCATTAAGCTTGAATCTTCAGATAATGCCGTCGCTCGTACTGAGTCTCGGCTACAACGCTCTGCAATTTGGCCGCTTGGATCATACTGATAAGCGGTACCTCCACTCATACCATTGCCGAAGCCTTTTCCATATGAGCCTAAATTGATCACGCTGCCGTTGGTCATATATTCACAGCAGAAGTCACCCACACCTTCAACGACAGCTACTGCGCCAGAGTTACGTACACCAAAACGGTCGCCCGCTTGGCCTTGTACAAACAACTCACCACCCGTTGCACCGAACAAAGCAAAGTTACCGATCAGTACGTTGCCTTCTTCGCATGTCGCACCACCACCAGGATTGCTAACGATAATACGGCCACCGCTCGCGCCTTTACCAACTCCGTCGTTACAGGTACCGCTGTGTTTAAGCGTTACACCAGAGTTATTGAACGCACCAAAGCTTTGACCTGCTGAATTATGTGTTGCTACCGTTAAGCTGTCTTCACGCAATACCACTCGACCATTGCTTAATGTATCTATTGCAGGGTGAGCAGTGCACTGCTCTTCAGTAAGTTCGTAGTTAAGATGGCGCTCTACATCAATACTGAATTGACCACCGGTTGTCTTATTACAGTTAGTCAGACGCGGGCCTTCGATTTCTAACGAAGCCAATTGCGCTTCGAAGAACCGTTCGTAGGCTTCGTCGATATAAGCTTGGTCTGGCTCAAAGTTGGCTTCAAGCGCGACCGCTTCTTCGTCTAACGTTTTGGCATTTGGTACGCGTAATAAGGCGCGCATATCCAACTGACCAATTAAGTTCGGGTGACGAATAAGTTGTAAAAGATCTGTACGGCCACGTACTTCACGCAAACTTGCAAAGCCGAGTTCTGCCAAGACTTCACGCACTTCGTGCGCTAGGTTAATAAAGTACTGTGCCAAGGCTCGTGGGTCGCCTTCGTATACTTCTGGGTTTGTTGTCAAACCTGCTGGGCATTTCACGTTACAGTTTTTCGCCATCACACACTTAAGCATCATCAGTGCGGTGGTTCCAAATTCAAAGGAATCACCACCGAGCATTGCAGATTTAACAACATCTAAACCTGTTTGATGGGCGTTTGAACAACGCAACACAACGCGGTCACGCAAGCCATTTGCAGTCAGTGCTTGATGTACTTCTGCGATACCTAGCTCTGCAGCACGCCCCGTGTTTTTCAAACTGGTTACCTGCGCGGCACCAGTACCTCCTGTATTACCTGCAATATTGATCACGTTGGCACCCGCTTTCGCGACACCTACTGCAATCGTGCCCACACCTTCTGACGATACTAGTTTAACGATTACCTTCACACGCGCTGCTTTCGCGTCGTGAATCAACTGGCCTAAGTCTTCGATCGAGTATGTATCGTGGTGCGGAGGAGGAGAAACTAGCTCTACCCCAGGTGTACCGCCACGTGCCGCTGCGATCTCTACATTTACTTTCGCAGAAGGTAGCTGACCACCCTCACCTGGCTTCGCTCCCTGTGCGATTTTAATTTCAATTTCTTGTAGCGATGGATCTGCTAGATAGCCAACCCAAACACCAAAACGACCAGACGCAAACTGCTTGATCTTACTGGCTTTTACAGTGTTATAACGACGTGAATTCTCACCACCTTCACCAGAATTACTCATCGCTCCGGCAATATTGGTACCCTGAGCAACCGCTTCGTGGGCTTTGGCAACCAAAGCACCATGACTCATTGCGCCTGATGCAAGCGCTGCAGTAATTTCGTGCGCAGGTTGTACTTCGCCTAATGCGATAGACGCCGGCGCAGTTATTAGCGACTCAAAGAACTCAATCTCACCACCCTGCACCTCAACAATCAAAGCACCATTCTCTATTTGCGCGCGACATAGTTCTGCACCCAGAAATGCAACAAATGCGCTATGTAATGCCTTCAAACGGGCTTCGTCAGAACTTGTAAGAGACACTTCAAACCGACCATCATCACGTGCGATGACAAACAACCCGCGCGCCGAATAAGACACGTTACCTTTAAGGTCAACGCTGTCTAAT
>NZ_LWFI01001287.1:0-906 GCF_001635735.1 Oleiphilus sp. HI0067 | reverse complement strand
TCTTGCTCACAGAGAGCGATCGCATCCTTAAGATTTTGAATAACAGAGTACTCAACTTCTAAATCACTTTTCAGCATTGAAACAACGTCAGCTCCAACATTGAGAGGCTCTCGTACTCCAAGATTTGGTGTTCCTTCGAGAAATAAAATGCGACGGATCATTTGGTCAGCATGATCAGTTTCTTCCTCACGCTCATGATCAAGACGCTCATAAAGCTTATTGAGCCCCCAGTCTTCGTACATGCGTGAATGGATAAAATACTGATCGACCGCGGTGAGTTCGCCAGCAAGAAGTTTGCTCAATGTATCGACAACTTTTTGATTACCTTTCATTTCAAAACCCCTATTCTTCGCCTAGCAATGATTGCGTATAGTTCTCGAGCCCCATCTTTTCGATGAGATCTCGCTGAGTTTCAATCCAATCGAAATGCTCTTCCTCATAGCTCAAAAGTTCGCGCAAGACATCTCTACTCACATAATCGCGCTGTGATTCGCAGTGCTCGATCGCATCGCGAAGGGTTGCCAAAGACTGCGTCTGAAACCTCAAGTCGCAAGACAGAATCTCGGGAACATCTTCGCCAATATACAGCTTGCCTAATTTTTGGAGATTGGGGATACCTTCCAAGAACAAGATACGCTCAATAAGCGCGTCCGCTTGTTTCATATCCTTGATAGATTTTTTGTACTCGACCTTATCAAGAACTGATAATCCCCAGTTCTTAGCCATTCGCGCATGAAGAAAATATTGATTGATCGATATAAGCTCATCCGCGAGCACATCGTTTAATTTTTGAATAACCGATACATCACCTTGCATAGCAAACCTCCCTTCGAAAGAATCAGGGCAAGTATATGCAAGGTTTAAGTTATTGAAAAGTTGAGAATAATGATACGAATCAGTATCAGT
>NZ_LWFI01001286.1:0-805 GCF_001635735.1 Oleiphilus sp. HI0067 | reverse complement strand
TCAGGCATACAACGTTCAATGACATCAAGCATTGCTGATACACAGGTCGACGCACCTGGGGAGGCACCCATAAGTGCCGCCAAAGAGCGATCTTTGGTTGCTAATACTTCTGTTCCAAATTCCAAAGAGCCTTTTCCTCGTGCTCCTGTTTTAATGATTTGCACGCGCTGACCAGCACGGCGTAACTGCCATTCGCTATGATCAGCGTGTGGTAAGAACCCATTTAAGTGAGTAAGTCTTGCGTCACGTGAACTGAGTGCTTCTTTTACTAAGTACTGCGTAAGAGACCAGTTGTTACGAGCAACGTGTAAAAGGTTGGCAATATTGTCTAAACGCACGCTACGAATAAGATCTAGGATGTTGCCTTGTTTTAAAAATTTCGTCGTAAAGCCTGCAAATGGTCCGAACAGTAGTGCAGGCTTACCATCAATGTAACGTGTATCTAAATGAGGGACAGACATAGGTGGTGCACCTACCTCAGCTTGGCTATACACCTTCGCGTTGTGAGACAACGCAAGCTCTTCGTTTTGGCATGCTAACCAAATACCTGAGACTGGGAAGCCTCCATAACCTTTAGCTTCCTTGACGCCAGATTTTTGCAGTAAAGATAAGCTAGCGCCGCCAGCACCAATGAATACAAAACCTGAATTAAATACCGTACGTTCACCAGACTTTACGTTCTGAACTGTGACATGCCAGCGATCACCTTGTTTATCTAGGTTTACGACGCGGGAACTTACCCTTACATCGACATTTTCTAGCGAGGATAAGTGTACCGCCGACATACGCGTAAGCGCGCCGAAGT
>NZ_LWFI01001285.1:0-1014 GCF_001635735.1 Oleiphilus sp. HI0067 | reverse complement strand
TAGCTGACATGCTGACGGATCTGACCGCAGCCAAGCAAATGATTCGCCTTGCAGCCTACAAACTAGATCAAAAAGACTCTGAACGAACCACATACTGTGCGATGGCTAAACGCTTCGCAACGGATGTCTGCTTTACACTATGTGATGAAGCCCTGCAAATTCATGGCGGTTACGGCTACATCAAAGAGTACCCCTTAGAACGTCACTTTAGAGATTGCCGCGTGCATAGAATTCTCGAAGGCACGAATGAAATCATGCGCGTCATTATTGCCCGCAAACTACTCAACGATCCAAACCTAGCCCTGATTCAGATGTAAGCTCGAGCATGAACCTAGGCATAAGTGTTTTATAATAAATCAAGTTAGGAGTGAACATGAGCATCAACAGCCCCACACCTCTTATTGCAACAGAGCAACAAGGCTCTGTTTTAGTCATCACAATCAACAACCCACCTGCAAATACCTGGACTATTGAAAGCTTAAACGGTCTGAAATCAGTCGTAGAACAAGCTGAAGAGTCTGGCGAAATCGTCGCCATTGTTGTGTATGGTCAAGGTGAAAAATTCTTCTCTGCAGGTGCAGATTTGAAGCAATTTTCCGGTGGCGACAAAGCTTATTCAAAAGAAGTGGCCGAAGCATTCGGTGAAGCCTTTGAGGCTCTCGCTTCGTTTAGCGGGGTGACTATCGCGGCGATTAATGGCTATGCGATGGGTGGCGGGCTCGAGTGCGCCCTAGCTTGCGACATTCGTATCGCAGAAGAACACGCACAGCTTGCACTCCCAGAGGCGAAAGTAGGACTACTCCCTTGTGCAGGCGGCACACAACGTTTGTCGTGGTTAGTTGGCGAAGCGTGGGCAAGTCGCATTATTCTTTTGGGTGAACGCATCGATGCAGAGCGCGCGTTAACAATTGGCCTAACCCAAGAAACCACTGCCAAAGGTGCGGCAACAGCGCGCGCAATAGAACTAGCGAAACAAACCGCAGAGCAAAGCCCCGATGCCATTCGCGCCTGTAA
>NZ_LWFI01001284.1:0-1024 GCF_001635735.1 Oleiphilus sp. HI0067 | reverse complement strand
TGTCTGTGATACTGATTAGTGCATTCGGGTTAAATTGAAGGCNCATAACAAAACCTTTCAACTCTGACCAATGTTTCGCGTGATTGCGGAAACTGTAATCATTCGTACCGAAATCGTTCATGTCTTGAAGCGTGTCGTTGATATAGTGAACAGCTGTTGCCGCGTACACTTTTTCCCAGTTGTTAACGATGATGTCGCGTTGCGCTTCCAGTTCGACTAGGTCAACATCAGCACCACTTTCAGTAATCAAGCTGCGACCTGTTACGAAGGCATCAAAGATAGCTGTAGTGAAATTAGTTTTAGCATCATCCGAGCTACCAAAATCGCGTTTTGCGGCATTAACTGCTGCTGCGAAGTTGATTTCTGAACGCAGGTCAATTTCACCGTCGCCATTTGTGTCGAAGTAACCTTCACCACGTGGGTTGCCCTCTGCAGAGCTGTGGTTGCGGATCTCAGCGTCGGTGTATAGGTCGTAGTCACGTGCTGCGCCGAAGTAGCCGAATGCTTCGTCCCAAGCATGTTCTAGCCCTGAGTAAGGCTTAGGAACACCGCTTTTCACGGTTTGCTCTGCACTTGCGTTGATACCTTTGCCATTACCAAGATCATCGCTTAAATAGTCACCCGTACCTTGAGAGTACGCTACTGACATGAGCAAGAACTTGTTGGTAAGTTGTTGCAGGTCAACACCTGTAACTGTCAAATAAGGAGGTAGTGCGTCACCCGCATCTACAGGGTTGAGGCGTACGCTTGGATCAACAGCATTTGCTGCAACGATACCGAATAGGTATTGAACAAACTCGTCTGGTGTTGGGTTTGCGTCCAGACCTGTTGCCCAGCCGCGCAGAGTAGTGTGGCGTAGGCTGTTGTCTTCACCAGCAATTTTTTCTTTCAGGTCTTTTCCAGTGGAAATGTCGCCGTAGGTTGGGCCTGGGCTAAGCGTTTCTGCGCCTTTGGTCAAAAGGTAATTGGTGTTATCAATATCACCGCCAGAATTAGCGTCATATAGAGCATTTAATTCATCCAG
>NZ_LWFI01001283.1:0-1800 GCF_001635735.1 Oleiphilus sp. HI0067 | reverse complement strand
AGGTAAGAACATTGAAGATGCTAAAGTTGTATGTCTAGGTGCGGGCGCTGCAGCAATCGCATGTATGAAAATTTTGATTTCTTGTGGTATGAAGCAAGAGAACATCTTCATGCTTGACCGTAAAGGTGTGATTCACACTGGTCGTGATGATTTGAACCAATACAAAGCGATGTTCGCAAACGATACTGACAAGCGTACGCTTTCAGATGCTTGTGATGGTGCTGACGTGTTCGTTGGTCTTTCTGGTCCAGACCTTCTTTCTGTTGAAGATTTGAATCGCATGGCTCCAAACCCAGTTATCTTTGCATGTTCAAACCCTGATCCAGAGATCCAGCCTGAAACAGCGCTTGCTGCACGTGATGATCTAATCATGGCGACTGGTCGTTCTGATTACCCGAACCAGGTGAACAATGTTCTTGGTTTCCCATTCATCTTCCGTGGAGCGTTAGACGTTCGTGCTAAAGCGATCAACGAAGAGATGAAAGTGGCAGCGGTTCACGCAATCAAAGATCTTGCTAAAGAGCCAGTTCCTCAAGACGTTATCGATGCTTACGGTGGTGAGGCGCTTGAGTACGGTAAGGACTACATCATTCCTAAGCCGCTTGACTCCCGTTTGCTTGGCGCTGTATCAGCAGCCGTAGCGAAAGCAGCTGTTGATTCTGGTGTTGCGCGTTTTGGTTACCCAGAGCACTATCCATTGAGCACTGTTGATGACATCAAGTAATCAATAGTCGTTTCAAAAAAGCCGCATCTAAGTATGCGGCTTTTTTTTGTTCAAGAATTGAGGACGAAGCCATGATGAGTAATTCGATCAGCTAAATCGAGGTGCTTAGAAAATATCCTCAGGGCGAGCAGTACTTTCGCTCGGAGTGGTGACGAACTGATCTAAGCTCGGCGGAGTTGCCCGCTCTTCTTCAGGTTTGTTTTCGTTTCTAAAGTATTCAAACAGTGTTTGTTCTGCATATGATGTCCGAAGGCCTGTCTTGGCGTTGATCTTAACGCTAATAATGCCTTCCGGTTGTGCTAAGTGTGCAGCAGGAGTGTCAGCCAATGCGTCTTTCATAAAATCCATCCAAATTGGTAGCGCGGCTCTAGAGCCGTACTCTCTGCGGCCAAGTGTCTCTGGATTGTCAAAACCTACCCATACACTCGTTGCGACCTCAGTGTTAAAGCCCGAGAACCAAGCATCTTTTTGATCGTTGGTCGTTCCTGTTTTGCCGCCAATGTCGGATCTTTTGAGCGCAGAAGCGCGTCGACCAGTACCTTTTTTAATTACGTCTTTCATCATTGAGTGAAGAATAAATACCGCGCGTGCATCTGCAATGCGAGGAGCGGGCTTGAAGCTTTCTTTAGTCAGCCCGTCTTCAGTGCTTGCGTCATTTTCTTCTTCCGCTGCGTTTTTCTCTACCATACAAATTTTATCGCAAACAACATAGGGATCAGATTTGTAAAGTGTTTCACCTTTGCTGTTCTCAATATGAGTAACCAAATATGGCTCGATATAATGACCGCCATTGGCGATCATTGCGTATCCGGCGGCTACATCGATAGGTGTAATACCTGCGCTACCTAGAGCGAGTGAGAGGTCTTTAGGCAGGTCTCGCTCGTTGAAGCCAAATTTTGTGATGTGCTTGAGTGTCGGCTTGATTCCCATGCTTTTGAGTAAGCGAATCGATACAAGGTTTCGAGAGCGATAAAACGCTTCTCTTAGTCTTGTGGGGCCGTAAAATTTGCCACTCGAGTTTTCTGGTCGCCACGATGTCTCTAAGTTTTTGTCATTAAAAACTAAGGGTGCATCAT
>NZ_LWFI01001282.1:0-1010 GCF_001635735.1 Oleiphilus sp. HI0067 | reverse complement strand
TGCTATCAAAAGCATATTGGGAAAAAGTCGGGTTTGGTTCTGCGGGCTTAGATATCCCTGTTGGTAACGGCCCTTATGTTATTGACCGCTTTGAAGCAGGTCGTTCGATCACCTACAAGAGAAACCCCGATTACTGGGCAAAAAATTTACCAACAGCGAAAGGTAAATATAATTTCGATGAAATCGTTTACGAATACTACAGCGACAACACTGTTGCTCTCGAAGCATTCAAAGCGGGTGAATACGATTTTAGAACCGAGACCACAGCTAGAAACTGGGCCACACAGTATAAAGGTAAGCTGTTCGATTCAGGCGAGCTAATCAAAGAAGAAATCAAACACGAACGCCCATCGGGTATGCAGGCATTCGTTCTCAATACCCGCAAAGCATACTTGAGCGATCCTAAAGTAAGACGCGCGCTCACTTATGCCTTTGATTTCGAATGGACTAACAGCAACTTATTCCACAGTGCTTATAAAAGATCTTCGAGCTATTTCGAAAACTCTGAATTGGCGTCTTCCGGCGTCCCAGAAGGCGAAGAACTTGCCATCTTAGAAAAATTTAAGAAACAGCTTCCAGCAGAAGTATTTACCACGCCCTATTCTGTACCAAGCACAGCAAAACCAAACTCTATTCGCAAAAATCTGCGCTCAGCGATGAGCTTGTTAAAGGAAGCTGGCTACGACGTTAAGAACGGCAAGCGCGTTGATCAAAATGGAAACCCATTTAAACTCGAATTCTTAATGTTCCAAAAAGACTTTGAACGAGTCGTTCAGCCTTTCATTAAGAATTTAGAAAGACTAGGCATTGATGCAAGAATTACAGTTGTTGATACAACTCAGTATATTAATCGTTTGCGCGATTTTGATTTCGATGTCGTTGTCAGTGGCATTGGCCAATCTAATTCGCCAGGCAATGAACAACGTGAGTATTGGAGCTCCAGTAAAGTTGCTGTGCCGGGATCACGTAATTATGCAGGTATCAACGACCCAGTTGTCGACGAACTAATT
>NZ_LWFI01001281.1:0-642 GCF_001635735.1 Oleiphilus sp. HI0067 | reverse complement strand
TTTTGCTCAGAGTATGACAAGCGCGGCGTGCAACTTTTTGCATACGGTCGGACCGCATTTAATGAGTCGGAATTAAAACCTAAGCGATATCCTGCACGTCAAACTTTAGAGGCTTGCCAAGCCGTTGCACGATTGCACGAGTTAGATGATGCGAACGTTGTATACGCTCAGCAAAAGCCAAGCACGATTGATGCTGGCGTGTTTCATAACGATGTTATTTCTGTAGGAAATAGAGATGTATTTTTCTGTCATGAACAAGCTTTCTTGAATCAAGATCAGGTATTTGCTGAGTTGCAGAAAAAGCTTGGGGATACAGAGCTGAAAGTTATTTTAGTGCCTGAGAGTGAAGTTCCGCTTGCAGATGCGGTTTCTAGCTACTTGTTTAACAGTCAGCTATTAAGTATTTCGGATGACAAAATGGCCTTAGTCGTGCCATCAGAGTGCGACTCTACACCTTCAGTTGCCGCCTATTTGAAGCGTCTTGTTAAAGCGGATAATCCGATTGCAGAAGTCATGAGCTTTGATTTAAAACAAAGTATGAAAAACGGAGGTGGCCCAGCATGTCTTCGTTTGCGCGTGGCACTAAATGAAAATGAGCTAGCAGCGATTCACCCGGGTGTCCTGTTTACAGATCAACTATAC
>NZ_LWFI01001280.1:0-1245 GCF_001635735.1 Oleiphilus sp. HI0067 | reverse complement strand
AACCATGACAGCTTTAATTGTGTGCAGGCGGTTTTCTGCTTGCTCAAAACTAATGTTGTATGGAGATTCGAAAACATCGTCGTTCACTTCTAATCCATTGAGGCCATATTCAGCTTCAATTTCTGCACCCACAATTGTTTCATTGTTGTGGAATGCTGGTAGGCAGTGCATGAACTTCACATTTGGGTTTTTGGTTTTGTTAATTACATCAAGATTTACCTGATAAGGTGTCATTAAACCAACGCGCTCTTTCCATGCTTCTTTAGGTTCCCCCATTGATACCCATACATCCGCGTACAAGTAGTCAGCACCTTCAACACCTTCTGCTACGTCTTCAGTAAGGTTGATTTTTGCACCAGTTTCTTTTGCTATTGCCTGGCACTCTTTTATAAGCCACTCTTTAGGCCAGTATTCTTTTGGTGCAACAAGACTGATTTCCATGCCCATTTTAGCTGCGCCAACCATGAGTGAGTTGCCCATGTTGTTGCGTGCATCGCCAAGATATGCAAACTTCATATCGCTAAGGGGCTTGCCGTTGCCCCATTCTTGCATAGTAAGGAAGTCCGCAAGAATTTGAGTTGGGTGCCATTCATCAGTCAGGCCGTTCCAAACTGGTACGCCAGAATAGTCAGCTAGATCTTGAACGTCCTTTTGACGAGATCCGCGGAATTCAATTCCGTCATACATGCGACCTAGAACGCGTGCAGTGTCCTTGACTGACTCTTTGTGCCCCATTTGAGAACCGCCTCCAATATAGGTTACGTTAGCCCCTTGGTCGAAGGCTGCTGTCTCAAATGCGCAGCGAGTGCGAGTTGAGGTTTTCTCGAAAATCAAGCAGATGTTTTTTCCGCATAAACGAGGTTGTTCGGTACCCGCATATTTGGCTTGCTTTAGGTCCCGAGACAGATCCAACATGTAACGAATTTCGCGAGGAGTAAAATCTAAAAGTTTTAAAAAGCTGCGGTTTTTTATATTAAAAGCCATATCTCTATTCCTTAATTCTGTAAATCGTTCAGTGAAACAAACGACTAAATGTCGTCACGCTCAATTGGGCAACTCATGCAGCGAGCACCGCCGCGTCCTCGACCTAACTCATCACCTGGTATCGCAATAAACTTGATTCCAGCTTTTTCAATATTATCGATCGTGTAGTGGTTACGTTCATAACCAACAACAACGCCCGGACGAATAGTGAGCACATTATTAGCGTCGTTCCATTGTTCCCGTTCGGCTGCGAATACGTCG
>NZ_LWFI01001279.1:0-1216 GCF_001635735.1 Oleiphilus sp. HI0067 | reverse complement strand
CTTGGCGACGGCTGGATTGGAATGTCCGAGCCCACTTACAGCGACGCCGGTAAATGTATCGAAGTATTTGTTTCCATCGGTATCAAACAACCAGCTGCCGTCTCCATTCTCGAAAGAAACGGCAAGCTTCCCATAAGTATTCATTACTGCATTATCTGTCATGTGTATCTTGTTATTTCTCAATCAATCATGTGTTTAATGATTGTTTTGTTCGTTTTCATTTATAGTTGCGTCTGAATCAAGTGTAGCAAAGACAAAGTATTCTCGTGCTTTATTTGCGGGCGCGAACTAATAGTAATGTGGAGTTATTAATGCAAGAGAAAATAAGTGGAATTGAATTAGCTATTTTTTCTGGAAAATTGAACACGATCTGTGAAGAAATGGGCTTTGTCTTACAACGAAGTGCATTGTCACCAAACATCAAAGATCGTCTCGATTTCTCTTGTGCGTTATTTGATAGTGAGGGCCGTATTTTAGCTCAGGCAGCGCATATTCCTGTGCATCTTGGGAGTATGGCGTATGCCATGAAGGATCTCGTTGCTATGTTCGATTGGTCAGAAGGTGACATGGTCGTAGTGAATGATCCGTTCAAGGGTGGGACGCATCTGCCAGATGTAACGATGATTGCACCATTGTTCCTATCTGATGTTTTGCATGGCTTTGTTGTGAATCGCGCTCATCATGCGAATATTGGTAGTGAAGCGCCTGGTTCAATGCCCTTGAGCGATAGCTTGCTTGAAGAAGGGATTGTTCTCGGACCACAAAAGATTATTGATAAGGGCATCATTGTTGATGAGTTAGCGCGGCGTATTCGCAGCATCGAGCCAAATTGTGACAGCGAGCTGCCTGAAGATTTTTTGGCTCAGATTAGTGCTAATCAAACTGGGCTAATGAGGATGACTGATTGGCTGAATGGGATTCAGCACGGTGGAGTCTATTTCAATGCACGTTGTGCTGCATTAAATGAGTACGGCTTAACTTTGATGCAAGGATTTATTTCCAAGCTACCAATAGAAAGCGTTGAGTTTAGCGATGTACTAGATTCAGATGGTTTCGGTGCCGAGAAAATTCCGATTCATCTCGAATTGCGATCTACCGGAGAGCGACTCGTGTTTGATTTCTCTGGGACTGGTCAGTCAGTTAAAGGAAACCTCAATTGCCCTGAGAGTGTTACCGCATCTTCTGTTTACTATGTCATCGCATGCTTGTTGCCTGA
>NZ_LWFI01001278.1:0-1178 GCF_001635735.1 Oleiphilus sp. HI0067 | reverse complement strand
CGCCCTCCGGACGATGTGACTACGCCCCCTACGCCCCTAAAATGAGAACCATCAAAAGGCGTTACAGAAAAGATTCAGGCCCTTTTCTATAAAGCCTTTCATCTTCTTAAAGATTTAAAAGTTTCTACGCCCGCTGTCGAATAGGCCTCGACAGCGGGCTTTTTATTTTCCGACGTTCTATTTCTTTGTTTGCTGCCCCTATCGCGCTTCTCGCTCTAGATAAAACTGCTTTGCTTTCGCGCCTTTTTTCATCAACGCAGGCTTAAGTGCTCTGCGAATTCCCGGAAATAAATATCCAAAGGTCGTGAGAATCGCTGAAGAACCGGGTATCGAACGTTCGCGCTTTCCGTCTTGCGCACAAGCCAATACTGCCTCGGCAATTTCAGCTGCGGTACTCATAGGTTGAGAAAAAACCAGATCAGGCACTTCTTCGATATGCCCCATAATAAATCCTGTGTCAATCGGCCCTGGCGAAACCAAAGAAACAGTCACAGCAGTTTCATTCAATTCTTCTGCTAGCGCTAATGAGAAGGCTCGAAGTGCAAATTTACTGCATGAGTAAGTCGCTTCTCCTTCTAAGGGAATGCGCCCTGCTAGCGAAGCAACATTCACCACTGCCGCACTAGGTGCTTTGAGTAAATATGGCAAAGCTAATTTCGTGAGGCGAATAGGTCCTTTAAGATTGATATCAATAGTCTGATCCATTTCGTCTAAACCTGCTTCGGCGACATCTCCTCGGCCATGAAAACCAGCATTGTTTACCAACACATCAATACGTCCGAATTCGGCAACGCTCTGTTCAATTAAACTTTCACAGTCCTCACGCTTAGCAACATCGGTTGGTACAGCAATCGCTCCATTGCCGAGCTCTTTAGCCAAAGACTTGATGGTGTCTTTGGAGCGAGCAGCAAGCACGACCTTAGCGCCCTGCTTGGCGAATTGACGTGCACACTCCTCCCCTACACCTGCTGACGCGCCTGTGACGATAACTACCTGATCCTGAAATTGCATGATGAACCTCGCTTGATTTGTTCTTATTAGACCCAAAGTAAGCTCGGATGGGCTAATTAGTCTTCGCTATAAGGAAGCTTTTGGATTTGTTTTGATACTAACGAAGTGGGGGTTAGAGTGCCAGCCAATCCCCCATCCAGGATGACGAGCATTAAGCTTTATTCAAG
>NZ_LWFI01001277.1:0-28862 GCF_001635735.1 Oleiphilus sp. HI0067 | reverse complement strand
TAAATAACTGATATAATTGCGAAAAATGGAATTTATAAAAATGTAGATAAAGTGTTTAGCGGACCGGAAGGTGCGTTAAACACACTGTTATATGCAGTAAGGAAGCTATGAAATTTTTAACCCTATTATTCGTTCTATTACTTTCAGGTTGCGGCACAATCTTAACCAACATAGAAATGGATAAGCCGAGAGAAGAACGAGATTCAATTGTTCGGCAAATTGATTCTAGAGTTTATAGCGGTACTAAATTCGATGTTTTAGCCAACTCTCCAGAGCAAGGCTCAGGTGGTAATGTCATTGGTTTGTTCTTCTTAATTGATATACCACTTAGCTTAGTAGTAGACACATTAATCTTGCCTTACACACTTACAAATGAACCTTATGGTCAAACAAATGAGTAAGGCATATAAAAAGTGTTTAGCGAACCGGAGGGTTCGTTAAACACACTGTTATACGTAAAAAGGTTCGAAGCCATATTCTATGAAAAACTATATTCTTTTGGTTCTAGCTCTATGTGGTTTTCCTTATGGTTTTTATCTAGGTTTCGAGAGCGCAATAAAATCAGAAGCAAGAGCTACTGTGCTAGAGTCGAAGATTTACAAAGGCCAACAAAAGTGTTCATCAACACAAAATTGGCAGTGCCTTGAAGAGAATCAACGGACGTTATTCATAGCTAAAAAGGCTCGCATTGAATACATCCGAAACAACGACTTTAATATCGAGTTGGGCGAGCCAATTAAAAATTACAGTAAGTGGTTAGGTGAGCAAATTGCCACAAAATAATAAAACGTATAAAAAGTGTTTAGCGGACCGGAGGGTTCGTTAAACACACTGTTATGGTCGCCTAAACTCAGACCCTTATATCTTCAAAGGAGAATATAATGAATTTCTTGAATAAATATACTGAGCATACTTATTCAGCTTTTAGAATAGTTGCTGGATTTCTTTTTCTTTGCCATGGCACTCAAAAGCTATTCGGTTTTCCAATCGATTTTCCGTATCCGCTGAACGCAATGAGCACAAGTGCTGCGGTTATTGAGCTCATTGCTGGAGCTCTAATAATCGTCGGCTTTTATTCAAGGTATGCGGCTTTTCTCGCTAGCGGCACAATGGCTGTAGCTTACTGGATGGTGCATGGGCTTAACAATCCATTCCCGATAGCAAATGGTGGTGAAATCTCAGCATTCTATTGCTTTGCGTTTCTCTATATTGCAGCAAAAGGCCCAGGTATCTGGAGTATAAACAACAAATAATAAAACCATAACAAGGCCAGCCAGCTCGCCCCAGCAAGCTGGGGCTGGACCTCGTTTCACTCGGCCGCTGCTGGCGGCGTTAATACGTACTAAGAATGAAAAGCGGACGTAAAGTTCTCTTTGAATCAGAGATATCCATGTTGCATATATAAGGTTTAGGCTGCGTTGTTTAAGAGGTTGTTAGTCTCAACTATGGAAGTTAATAAGCCGGTGGTTAAAGAACTTCTTACCGAAAATAAATAGGCCCGTCTTTTACAATAGATCTACGTCTAGACAGAGAAGTATGAGCAATATAAATAAACATAAAGTCCTTCAATGGTTTCTGGCATACGCCTTGATCTTAATTTTAAATGGTTGTGCTACTTTTGAATTGTATTACGAGGTAACGGGCAAAGTAGGAGATAATCCTAATGATTTAACATGTGGACGCAGCGGGACTAATATTTGGGACTATAAAATTGATGAGATCTCCGCTCGATACTCCTTAGTTGTAGTTGATTCTAAACTACGTTTCAATATCTCAACGCATGCATCCATCCCTTATGAAGGCTCCTCAACAGAAATAAAGGTCTCCCCATCTGCGGAGGTGTCTTTGGAAGAATGTTCAACGTCTTGGAGTGAAATAGGTTGCGGCTTGACGAGTTTACGTCCAGGATTTTTAAGTATCTATACATACGAGATCCCTTTCGATACAAAATACGTTGTTACTCCAAAAATTGTTTCAAAAAGCGGTGTGCTAGAGTCACAAACCCTGAAGATTTCAAAGTCATGGCGACTATCGGTTCCCGCAATTAATTGCTAGTCCAATTTCTTCGAGCGAACTACTTCGTATACTTTTGAAATCAGTTATTAGGTCTTTTTAGAATGAAAAGCGGACATTGGTTTTCCATTCGTAAATAGACATGAGCAGACCTTTATTGCTTTAAGTATGTAATACAGCTTCAGAAGAAAAGCGGACATAGAGAACTCTTTTGGAGAAATCATTATTTCGTTTAGATGCGCGTTACTTAAGAGAATATTACGGTTATATATTGCTTATACGTCAATTTAGGTATATTTTTTATACACTATGTATTCTTTCGAATTTGATCCAAAGAAAAGTAAATCCAATCTTGAGAAACACGGGATTGATTTTGTCACCGCACAGGACTTGTGGCGAGATGTGAGGTTTGTTGAGCTTGATGCAAAATCAACAGAAGAACCAAGATCATTAGTTATTGGCAAAATAGGGTCGAAGCACTGGTCAGCAATCATTACCTATCGCTCAAAGAATATACGAATTATATCAGTGAGGCGTTCTCGCGAAGTGGAGGTAGCTTTATATGAAAGCTAAAGATCTAGACAAAAATTTTGATGACAACAATGCTGATGTTTTAAACGAGTTTGATTTGTCGTCTATTAGGCGTCCAAATCAAGAACAAAGGCGGGTCAATGTAGATTTTCCAACATGGATGATTGATTCTTTGGATAAAGAAGCGTCGCGTTTGGGAGTTACTCGTCAGTCGATTATAAAAGTATGGCTGGCAGAACGTTTGGAACATTCCTCAACCCATAACGCACACAATTAATCTTTTTAACTAAGAGATATATGCCGCCTATTTGTTCTCAAATGAATGAAAAGCGGACATTGGTTTTCCATTCGCAAATAGACAGAAGCAGCTGTTAGTGCTTCGCAGTTCACGATGCCCGCTTCGAAGAAGATTGCAGACCTTAACGCTTTGACCGCACCTCCTTCGAGAGGTCGAGTTGTGTTGGTTCAAATTATATCTACAGGTCTCCTGTGATAACCGCACGAGGGGCGGGTATCACTGCTTATTCTTACAAAGCTCTGATTTTAAAGGGGTAATGAATTAGCAAATGCGTATTCAATACGCATTTGCTAAAGAGTGTGCGCAATTTAAAAAAACGTAAGTCTCATAAGTCTATGATTATTAATGAATTGATCGTTCCGAAGGTGTTAACCTAATTGAAAAGTGATACCCGTATCGGGTACGTAGAATTAACTGTTAAATGTCTTTATGGATAAACTATGGAATTAGAGGAACTTTTATCTAAATTAGATCAGATTCAAGAAGATGGAGTATTTGCATTCGTCAAGTGGGATGGTGAACGCTCCATAAACAAGAAAACAGTTCTAATAGAAAAGCCTGGTACTGACTTCTTATTTCGTAGAGATACAGATGACTTGGTCAACACCATAAAAGATGGTGTAAGCGAATATAATGTGTACTTTAGCACCAACATTTAACAAGTGCAGCCAACGGATTCGCTACGCTCTCCGCTGCTGCAAGCGTTATGGTCCACTATGATTAAGAAACTCGAAAGAATCTTTTATGCACTAATTCCTTTGATAGCAATCATTTATATCTGGGCAACTTGGCAGTCAAAGATTAACCCGATCATGGACAAGGTTTACGAAACAGGTCCAGAGCTAGTTAAATTCCACGAGGAAATTAATAGCAAGCTTGCAGCCGGAGAGTTGACTAAAGAGCAAGTGATTAGCATCTACCAACAAAACACTACGAATGTTCAAAAAGCAGATGAAGACATCATCACGAACATAAAGAGTATTATCTTCAAACTCTTTTCAATATTATCTCTATTTGCATTAATTGGTTCAGCACGTGCAATCTATCTTGAAATCAAACGTAACTGAAAAATATATAACCATAACCAGGCGCTCAAAGCGGCCCAACAAGTTGGGCTTGGACTGTCACTGCTGCGCAGCGCCAGCCCATTAGCGCAGCGTTGATGCGTACTAAGAATGAAAAGCGGACAATAGAATTTGGTGTTTCGAGCCGGTAGGATTTAGTCCGAATTTACAGATCCTACATCATCACGATCTAGATCTACCTGATACTAAATTAATGTACTCAAACAGCTGGTTAATCATCTTCGGTACCCTAATGGATTATTCTAAGTACTCTTACGCGGAGCTTATGCAAGCGCATAGCTCAATTAACAAGGAAAAGTATCCAGAGAACTACGCCAAACTTTTGATAGCGATTGATCAGCTTGAAAAAAGTGACCTTCCTGAACATCAATCACAAGTAGAGCAATTCAAATTAGTCGCGAGTGAAAAACAAAAAAAGCTACCTGCATCTTGGTGCGCCATATTTGCCCTAGTGTGTCTATGGCTAGCCTTCGATACACATATTGATGGATATCATTGGACGAGGCGAGGTGGAGATATAACGCGAGAAGATGATCCGTTTTGGTTCTATCTCTTTGTTGGAATGTATTTATTCGGTGCCGCCTACTCACTTTTACAAATGTTCAACGCTCTAGATCAAAGACATGAAGAAAAGAAATTACGAACTAATGATAGTGAATGATCGATTAAAACAAGTTGCCGACCACCATATAACAGACGGCAGAAAAACCTATTCGAATTGGCTTCAACAAATGAAAAGCGGAAGTAAATAACAACTAGCTGTAGGTGACAAAATGGAAGGGCCGAATTACGAAAACTATTCTCGAATCGAGTTGGAATCTGTTTTACGGAATGTAGATTCCAAAAGATATCCAGAACGAGCGGCGCGAGTCCGTGAGTTACTGAATAAGCCGGGTCATAAACCCGAGATTAGAAAAGAACAGGGGTTTTGGAGAGCGCTCTTGAGCAAAGAGTTGGAATCGGTAGTCGACGCAAAAAAAATACTTAAGGTAACATTCTGCGTCTGCTCTATTCAGCTTATTTTCATTGTTCTGCTGCGGTTATTTTTCCCTGAAATTTATGAAAAGAATATTGCTGTCAGCAGTTTTTTCGAAGTAGTGGCATTTTCTTTTGCTATCATCACGCTAGTTCTAGGATGGTTTGTGCAAAAACAGCATTTGTGGGCCGCTTATTTCCTAATCATATTTATATTGAGCCCTAATTTACTTTTTGCCTTGCTTGACCGATCTCTGCCTGATTTTAGTTTTCTAGACATTTCTTTGGTTATTCTTTTATTTGCATCTATCAAAAGTATCAAATTCATGAGAGCTGAAAGTACAGAGCTATAACTTAATAGAATCAAAAACTTTCAGACAGTTTAATAGAGCCGATTTTCGTCCGCTATTTTGTATCAGGTATTTTCAAAGCCTGTCAGAATAGACCCATAAGAATGAAAAGCGGACATTGGTTTTCCATTCGCAAATAGACAAAAGCCGCTGTTAGTGCTTCGCAGTTCACCATGCCCGCTTCGAAGAAGATTGCAGACCTTAACGCTTTGATCGCACCTGCTTCGAGAGGTCGAGTTGTGTAGGTTCAAATTATATCTACAGGTCGGCTGTGATAACCGCGCGAGCGGCGGGTATCACTGCTTACTCTTATAAAGCTCTGATTTTAAGGAGGTAATGAATTAGCAAATGCGTATTCAGTACGCATTTGCTAAAGAGTGTGCGCAATTTGAAAAAACGGAAGTCTCATAAGTCTATGATTATTAATGAATTGATCCTTCCGAAGGTGTTAACCTAATTGAAAAGTGATACCCGTATCGGGTACGTAGAATTAACTGTTATGCACTAAGAGATCGCAATGGGTAGCAAAATCGCAGGAACATTAAGCTTGTTAGGTGCAGTGGCTCTTATAGCCATATGGTGGGTGTTTCTATTTTCTGCTCGGCCTGACTGCCTAGATTCTGTTCAGCTTGCAATATCATCTGCCAAATACGCGTTGTCTCCAAGCGAGTCAGGTAGCTGGCTATTCATTTTTACTTTGGTTTCAATTTTTGCTTGTATCTTAACGGGTCTAATTCTACTTTTCGGCAAACAAAAAAATCTAGCCATGTACCTAATAGCTATACATGCTGTAGCGGCTGCGTTTATCTATACTTGGTCATTGGTAGTGGCTATCGCATTACCTTTAATCTATTTGGGTAAGGTGCAAAAAAATGCATAACAAGGGTAGGAAAAATCGCCCGCAAAAAACGCGGGCTGGACTCTCTAACGCTCGCCTTTGCTACCGGCGTTATAGGTCTTAAATGGAAACAATTGATAAGCTAATTTTATTTGTAGCCAGTATGGCCGCTTGCTTTACAGTAATCTGGAATATTTTAACTTCTATTGAAGTCTCAAAATTTTCTATATTTAGTACTAAGCAAATGCTTATCTGTTACACACAAATATGGCTTCTACCACTAATTGGTTGCTGGCTTTGCAATCAAAAAATGGATATCAAGCTTACAAAAGCAGACAATGAGTCTGGGGTAAACGATATCCCAGGCTGGCTTGGTACAGGCAAATCAACTAACTCATGTAACGATTGCGATGCTGGTATTGACGAATAAGCCCTATAACAATTTGCCGCATGCCTAGCCACTTCGTGGTTTTGGAGTTGCGTTGCTTCGCACCTCAAGCCCATGGGCAAGGCGTTAATACGTACTAAGAATGAAAAGCGGTCATTGGTTTTCCATTCGCAAATAGACATAAGCGGATGTTTGGTTGTCGCTCATCGACTAGAAATTAATGCGAACTTCTACAAAAGAAGCGGACGTTGTGATCACCAATATTCTCATTTGACGTTCGATAGTCTTATTGATATGGGATATACCGTGCCACACACCAACAAAGGATTGGTGATGCCATCATTAGGAAAGAAGTGGCTAAATAAAATCTAGATAATCTAGACCTATTAGCGACGCTTAAAGCCACTGTAATAAGGCCCAATATAAATGGTATGGGCAACAAAACTAAGACAAACTCCCACTGAGCGGCAGCTGCACCTCTAACAAAGCCAAGCTTTACCTCTAATACGTTTTTGATCATCACATAGACGAAAAAGAATGCAGCAAAATTTAAAACATTAATCAAAACCTTGATTGGTCTGGCGTTACTCATAAAAACCCTGACTGCATGTTCAAATCGTGGAGAGCACACATAAAAGATCTGTTACGTCCGCTTCTCATTCTTAGTACGTATTAGAGCTCGCTATACGGGGAAATTTGAGCCCGCGAAAATTTGTCCGTGTACTGGCGCTGGTTAGGTGGAAGTTGCTCCATCATTGGCCTGTCTCTCTCTCAGATTTAAAAAACTGCCTGAGATTTTCCATGGTTTCTGGTGATAAAGTAAAAATATCTACCCATGATTTTTCTGGCTCTAAGTTTTTTTGGATGTTAGATAAATCTTCTTTGTGAAATTCTCGTAGAAAGTAAATTGATTTCAACGCTGCTTCAGTTTCTCCAGATTCAAGCTGCTCTATAGCTTTATCGATTAATTTTAACTCAGAGAGTTTTACCTCAATTAACTCATTAGCAACAGAGCCATGAACATAATTTCTAGCCGAATCGAACCAAAAGTAACTTAATACCAAAAATAATATTATTGGTATTAAGAACATATATATAGCTTTACTGTGCATCGTTACTATTCCACCTAACGCCGCCAGCATGGGCGAGGAGCGATAGCGACGAGTCCAGCGCAGCGAATATGGCTGGCCTTGTTAAGCCTTTTAAAAATCACCCGAAGCGCCTCCGCCATCTGAGCTGCCACCACCAAAACCATCTGAGCGATTCCCACTGGCCAAACCTTTAAATACTGAGATTATCAAGAAACCTGCCAAACCAAGTAGAACCCAAAACAACGCTGGATTTTTCTTTTTATCTATTACAAGTGCGATTATTAAAGAAATAAGAGCGCCAATACCTCCGAGAATATACCACTTGTACCAATCGAAGAATGAAACCTCAACTGTAGTAGCGTCCACTATTTTCTCTACCCCAAGTTCAATACCGTCGGTAAAGTATTCATCTTTTAAGAGCGGTGCGATATCGTTGTCGATTATTGACTTCATGATCTCGTCATAATGATCGGGGTAACCCGCACCAAGCTCTATTCTAATCTTTCGGTCGTCAGTTGATACCAAAAACAAAACACCATTGTTTTGAGCTCGATTACCTACCCCCCAATCATTGAACAAGCCAGTAGCAAAAGATTCCCATGAGTAGTCGCCTGTTTTGTATGAGCGATAACTTTCAATAGTTAAAACGGTTATCTCGACGCCACTGTAATACTCTACATCTTCGAGTTCTTCTCGAAGTTTCTCTATAACCTCAAATTCAATGATATCGGCATAATCATTAACGTATTCATTGTTTGCTTCTGGGTAAGAAGCAAAGCAAGCAAAGGGCAAAAATATTAGGTATACAACGAGAAGTAAGTTTCGATTCATGCAAAATTCCCTTTAGGCTTAACAGCTTACTATACGGAATTCCGTATAAACCGCAGAGGACAAAGCGTCTTCACGATCATCAAAATTCCATTTTTGTTTAATTGATTCCATCACTTAAAGAGCACCCTATCATTAGAAATCAAGATTCTTTTTGCGCAAAAAGAAGACTTGGGTTTACACGGGTCCGTATAAATCCAGAGGCAATTTTTTAAGTAATTGTTTTATAAAACAATATCAGAAGGAAGCCGTAAAAAGACAGACTTATCTCACGGGTTTCATAGGAAGCGATCACCTTAAATCTTCGTGATTCCATTACACCTGTAAATTTATATAGTTTTTGAGCTCATTATTTGATGGTTTTATTGTTAGGTCGCAGGAACTGTTTCGAGGCTTTTGCATTACCATGTGTCTGCACCTCTCTAGAAGTGAGCATTGGTCATGAGGGGTAGTTGGGTCGGCTTTTGTCTAGTTCCGAGCATTACACTTTAAACAATAGATTGCCGCCTTCGCGGCAATGACGGACTGGAACGAAGGGATAACCCCGTCGAGCGCGCAAGCGATCCGGGTCGCCTTTTGGGGTGTTGGGGTCTTTGGCGAGACAAAGACCCCGACCTGCCGTCGGCCAGCGCCGACAGGAAAAGAAGAGTTAAGTTAAAGCCATCCCAGAAAACGCCCAATGACAGGTATTATCTAGCCCCGTGCTTTCCGCCTAAACAATAGATGATGCGCTCCGCTTACCCTTCGGGCCGCACTAAAGTGCGTTCTGGCAAAGCCAGTGAGCAGTTTGAGCGCATATTTAACGCAGTATTTGCAATTGGAATAGCTTTGAATGAGTTTTTAAGCGCGGTGCTCAGAAGCTAAGTACTCCTCACTCTGCATCTCAAGCAGTCGACTCTCCGTTCGCTCAAACTCAAAACTCAATCGACCACCTTCATACAAGGCATGAATCGGCGCTGCAGCTGAAATAATCAGCTTTACGTTTCGATCATAGAATTCATCGATCAGATTGATAAAGCGTCGAGCTTGATCGTCATTCTCTGAGCCCATTGTTGGAACATCGCTCAAAATAACAGCATGGAACTCGCGCGCGAGCTCGATGTAATCATTCTGACTTCTTGGGCCATCACATAGCTCCTTAAAGTCAAACCACACTACGTCATCAGCATGACGCAGAGCATTCAGCGGTCGCCCATTGATCGTCAACAACAACCCATGCTCACCCGCTTCTACGGCAAGTTGAGAGAAATATTTCTCAAGATTGATATCTGCTTGCGCATCTAGAGGGTGATGGAATAGTTCAGCTTGCTGCAGAGTACGCAAACGATAGTCTGTTCCACCATCGACATTGACCACTTCGGTGTGTTTATTCACTAAGGCGATCGCTGGTAGGAAACGAGCTCTCTGCAAGCCGTCCTTATACAAGCCGTCAGGTACGATGTTTGACGTACAAACCAAACTCACACCGCGTGCAAACAAGGCTTCCATCAAGCCCGCAAGAATCATTGCATCACCGATATCAGAAACAAAAAATTCATCGAAACAAATGATGCGTGTTTCATCAGCTAAACGATCAGCAACAACCAATAGCGGGTCAGGCGTGTCGTTAAGCGTGGTCAGTTCAGCATGGACGCGCTGCATAAAGCGGTGAAAGTGAATACGCATCTTGCGATCAAAAGGTAGGCTTTCATAAAAGTTATCCATCAAGTAAGTCTTACCACGACCTACTCCGCCCCAAAAATACAAACCTTTTACGGGTTCGATATTCTTCTTTTTGAACTTCCCAAAAAAACGATAGGTTTTCTTTGCTCTTTGCTTCTCATCTTCGATCAGCGCGTCATACAAAGATTGCAGCTTTTCAACAGCCATACGCTGTGCTGGATCTTCCATAAATCCATCTTTTTGTAGATCACGTTCATATCGCTGAATAGGAGAAAGAGACGCTAAAGACATAAAACAACTCACCGTAAGGATTAAAGACAATCAAAGGATTGCAGCTACAATAAAAACGGCGCATATTCTGCCGTGATGCAAAGAGAAAGGCCAATATTTCTCATATTCTTGGAAAGCATACTGAGCAGTGTTGTCATGTAAGACAAAGGGTTTTAGTATCCAATCACGTCAATTAAAGAAACAAGCAGGTTATTTGTGACAGAAACGAGCATTCAAGTTATCGCAGCGTTAGGTTTATTTAGCTTAGGATTAGTTATCGGCGTTCTCGTGCAACGAAGCACTAAAGGCGATGGCCGAAAGATTGCTCGCCTCCAAGCAAAACTCAACGAAACCGAAGAACGCTTTACGCGTTATCAAGCTGATGTAACTGCCCATTTCATGGACACTGCACGCAAGGTGCAAACACTGAATAAAAGCTACAAAGACGTTCACGAACAACTTGCGAGTGGTGCTCGTAAGTTGTGCGAAGATGACGAGATAGAAAGCGTGTTATCGCTAAGCTTCAACGCAAGCAAAACGCCCTCTCACCGAGGCCACACGATCGACATAGCTAATAATGACGTTACACCACCAATGGATTACGCACCGAAAGATAAGCCTGAAGAAGAAGGTACGCTGTCTGAGGGTTATGGCTTTGAAGGGCAACAAAATGCGCCTAATGAATTTAACGAAGATTTAGAGCAGCAATATAAAGGCGAAGAACAAAAACGCCCAACGTCTGACGCTTAAGCGTCAGACTGGATTATCGATATCAACAAAAACGAAATCGAGATCAAACTTATCCTGTAAATACTCACCTAGCGCTTTTGCGCCATATCGTTCGGTAGCATGATGGCCAGCCGAGATATAAGCCACTCCCGTTTCACGCGCAATGTGCACAGTCGGTTCTGAAATCTCACCACTGATATATGCATCTACACCAAGCGCTACCGCCTTATCAATCATGCTCTGCGCACCACCGGTACACCAAGCAACCGTTTTGATTTCTTTATCTGAAGCACCAATACTCAGCGCATCACGTCCCAACACAGCGCTCACATGCTTAGTTAAATCGCTTAACACCATAGGTGTTGGTAGAGAACCCACTAACCCAACACTAAACTTATTATCTGGTTCCATCCCGCCGCTGGTTTCGAAACCAAGCAAACGACCTAACTCAGCATTATTGCCCAGTGTAGGATGCACATCTAGCGGAAGGTGATACGCAAATAGATTAATATCGTGATCAAGTAAGGCCTTAATTCGATTGCGCTTAATACCCGTAATAGCCTCTGACTCACCTTTCCAGAAGTAACCGTGATGAACCAAGATCGCATCGGCGTTTTCTTTGATGGCAACATCAATTAGGTCTTGAGACGCAGTCACACCACCGACGATTTTTGAAATCTGACTAGCACCTTCGACTTGAAGACCATTTGGGCAATAGTCTCGAATGCTCGAGATACTGAGAAGGTCTGCTAAATATTTCTCTAACTCAATACGTTCGATCATTTCTTGCCCTCCGAAATCCCTAAGCCAATGCTTTCTTAAGCGCCACAATCATTTCTTCGTTTTGCTGGACGGTACCGACCGTTAATCGCAAACACTCAGCTAGTAGAGGATGCCCTCCATCCAAACACTTTATGAGCACGCCCTGAGTCTTCATTGCTTCAAAAACACTTCGTGCTCCACCATTACTGCAGCGCACGAGCACGAAATTCGCTTCGCTAGGGAAAACTTCCAGACCATCAATATCCGCCAAGGAAGCGAGTAACTCAGATCGAGCAGTCTTAAGCAACTCACATTGAGCCGCTAGTTTGTCGTAGTGCTTGATAGCTAAACTAGCACTGGCCTGTGTTAACACATTGATATTGTATGGCAAACGAAGCTTCTCAAATTCATTAAGCCAAGTACTGCTACCCACCATGAAGCCAAGGCGCAAACCTGCTAAACCGACCTTCGAGAAGGTTCGCATTACAACTACATTTGGGTAACGCGACACGTAAGACAATAAATCACTATCGGTAAATGCCATGTAGGCTTCATCAAGCACAACAAGGCCATTTGCGGCGTCGATAATTGCCTGCAAATCTTCTTCAGAGAACACATTGCCTGTCGGGTTATTGGGCGCAGCTAAAAAAATAACGGCTGGGTCATGCTCTTGAATTGCCGATAAGGTAGCGGCTAGATTAATTGAGAAATCGGCGTTCAGATCCACGCCAGTGTATGGCACACCAACAAAAGCCGAGATCATTTTGTACATCACAAAACTTGGCTCAACTGCCAACACGCCACGTTCAGGTGTAGCAAGCGCCATAGCTAGGATTTGGATAATTTCATCGGACCCGTTACCAAGCAATATGTCCAAATCAAAACCTGATTGCTCATGCAAAGCATCTAGCTTTAACAACTCGCGGATGCCTGCCTTTAACTCCGCGCAAGACGGATCAGGATAACGATTAACATCCAAACCTTTAAGTGTTTCGAACCATTCTTGTTGTAATTCACCGGGCCATAGATTGGGATTTTCCATGGCATCCATTTTCAACAAACCGGAAGAATCTGGAACATGATAAGAGTGCATCGCCCTGATTTCAGGTCGAACCAAGGTTTCAACAAGTGCTGCACTTTGAAGAGGAAGAGAATTAGACATATAACTACCTGCTTAAGGCTTGGCGTAGGCGTCGATCCTGTCATCACGACGCCCTATCAAATTTATTCTTTAATACGATATTCCGCAGAACGTGCGTGCGCTTCAAGACCTTCTCCGCGCGCCAATACAGACGCTACCTTGCCTTGATCACTCGCCCCTTGCTCAGAGAAGTAGATCAACGATGAGCGTTTCTGGAAGTCATACACACCTAGAGGAGATGAAAAACGCGCGGTTCCCGAAGTTGGTAGAACGTGGTTTGGCCCGGCGCAATAATCGCCTAAGGCCTCAGCCGTATAACGCCCCATAAAGATCGCCCCTGCATGCTTAATATGCTGAGCTAAGGCTTCTGGATCTTCAACCGACAACTCTAAGTGCTCTGGCGCGATGGTGTTACTAACTTCAGCCGCTTGCTCAAGAGATTCAACCTGAATTAATGCCGCTCTATCCTCGATGGATGCACGAATAATATCTTTGCGCTCCATGCCATCGATTAGCTTATTGATACTAGATTCGACAGCATCGAGATAATCAGCATCGTCTGAGATCAAAATTGATTGCGCATTTTCGTCGTGTTCTGCTTGAGAGAACAGATCCATCGCAATCCAATCAGGGTCGGTCTTACCGTCACAAATAACAAGAATCTCGGAAGGACCTGCGATCATATCAATACCGACTTGGCCAAAGACTTCACGCTTCGCTGTGGCAACAAAGATGTTTCCTGGGCCAACAATTTTATCAACCGCTGGAATCGTCTCTGTACCATACGCTAATGCTGCAACAGCTTGTGCACCACCGATCGTGAATACGCGATCTACGCCACAGACAGCTGCAGCCGCCAGCACAAGCTGATTCACCTCGCCGCCTGGAGTAGGCACCACCATCACGACTTCTTCAACACCAGCAACCTTCGCTGGAATCGCATTCATCAACACAGATGATGGATAAGCCGCTTTACCACCCGGAACGTACAATCCAGCACGATCTACAGGCAAAACTCGTTGACCAAGTTTGGTACCATCCGCCTCAGTAAATTCCCAAGAACTGCCACCCTGCGCTTGTTTTTCATGATAACTACGTACACGCGCTGCAGCTTGTTGCAGAGCTTCGCGTTGATCCGTAGGCAAGCCTTCTAAAGCTTCTTGCAAACGAGATTGAGGCATTTCAAGTTCTGACAATGCGCTAGCTCCAACTTGATCGAAGCGATTCGTCAACTCAAGAACAGCTTCGTCGCCGCGCTTACGCACATCTGAGATAATATCTTTAACTGTACGATGCACAGACTCATCAAGCGCCTCATCCCAAGCGACTAGATCTGCCAGCTTGTCATTAAAATCCGAATCTTTCGAACTTAAGCGTTTGATAGTTAACATAAAATCTCCAAAAACAACTTCTATTTCTCAACAACTACAGGCGTTTCTCAACAGCCTTTGCAAGCAACTCAATAATTGGTTGGATTTGTGCGTGCTTCATTTTCATAGACGCACGATTAACAACTAAGCGAGTACTAATATCGTGAATATGTTCGCGTGGCTCTAGACCATTGGCTTTGAGCGTGTTTCCTGTATCGACGATATCAACGATCTCATCAGCAAGATCAAGTATCGGAGCGAGTTCCATTGCACCATACAATTTAATTATGTCGGCTTGAACGCCCTGTTCCGCGTAAAACTTCTTCGCCAAATTAACGAACTTCGTTGCAACTCGAATTCGACCGGCTGGCGTGTCTTCGCCTTTCTTACCGGCTGTCATCAAACGACACTTAGCAATATGCAGATCTAAAGGCTCATACAAACCTTCAGCGCCGTGCTCCATTAGCACGTCTTTACCTGTCACACCGATATCAGCACCACCATACTGAACATAAGATGGAACATCAGTCGCGCGAATAATAATGAACTTAATATTTTCTACCGTTGTATCAAAAATTAGCTTACGACTAGAGCTTAAGTCCTCTAGAGGCTCAACACCCGCTTCCGCTAACAACGGTAAGGTTTCTTTCAAAATACGCCCTTTAGATAGAGCGATGATCAATGAATCAGACATTCTTTAAATCCGCTATGCAATCAATAAAACCGAGCATTAACCCGGTAGACGCTGGATTTTACCGCCCAGCAATTGCAGTTTTTCTTCAATACATTCGTAACCACGATCGATGTGGTATATGCGATCAACTAAGGTGTTTCCATCAGCCAGTAATCCTGCGATTACAAGACTTGCAGAAGCACGCAAATCTGTTGCCATAACCGGCGCTGCATGAAGTTTTTCAACGCCTGTAATAATCGCAGTGTTGCCTTCGACCTTAATATCAGCGCCCATACGCTGTAGCTCTTGCACGTGCATGAAACGATTTTCAAAAATTGTTTCGGTAATTGAGCCTGAACCTTCAGCGACGCAATTCATTGATACGAATTGCGCTTGCATATCCGTGGGAAAAGCAGGATAAGGCGCTGTTTTAACCGAAACTGCTTTCGGACGTTTACCCTTCATATCTAGTTCGATCCAGTCTTCACCCGTTGTGATTTCTGCACCCGCTTCTTCAAGCTTAACTAATACAGCATCTAGTAAATCTGCTCGTGTATCTTTTAGTTTAACGCGACCGCGTGTTGCTGCTGCTGCAACGAGGTATGTTCCAGTCTCTACACGATCCGGCATTACGTCATAATGCGTGCCTTTTAGGCTCTCGACACCTTCCACTTCAATAACATCAGTACCATGGCCTGTGATCTTGGCACCCATTGCGATCAAGCATTCTGCCAAATCGACAACTTCTGGCTCTCTCGCAGCGTTTTTCAGGATCGTTTTGCCTTCAGCAAGCGCAGCAGCCATTAATAAGTTTTCAGTACCTGTTACGGTGATGACATCGAATACGATGGTTGCGCCTTTCAAGCGTCCATTTGAGCTTGCCTTGATATAGCCATCTTCAACTACTATATCCGCACCCATTGCCTGCAAACCTTTGATGTGCAGATCAACAGGTCGACTACCAATTGCACATCCGCCTGGTAACGAAACATGTGCTTTACCGAAATGAGCTAGCAAAGGACCAAGCACCAAGATAGAGGCGCGCATAGTTTTGACTAGATCATAGGGCGCAGTTAAGTCTTGAATCGTTGTCGCATTGACTTCGACGCTCAATTTCTCGTCAATCAATAACTCAACGCCCATACGTCCCATCAATTCAATCATCGTGGTGATGTCATGAAGATGTGGCAAGTTGCCAATCGAAACAGGTTCATCGGCGAGCAAAGTTGCCGCGAGAATTGGTAAGGCTGCGTTTTTTGCGCCAGAGATGCGAATTTCGCCATCTAACGCGACACCGCCGCCAATCATTAATTTATCCATAGTTGCCTTGTCGTTTTAACTCGAATCGCTTAGCTGTTTTGTTCAGCCCATTCTTCAGGAGTGTAGGTTTGCATAATCACCGCGTGGATCGTTCCATCAACGATATGAGCATTTAAACATCCGTAAACGAGTTGTTGCCTTTTTACTTTATTGAGGCCTGCGAACTCTTGACCAACAGCTCTGAGCTGATAGTGATAACCATCTGTTTCAACAACGACATCCATTTCAGGGTATTGCGCTTTGACGAGCGCTTCAACTTCGCTTGCTTGCATACAAACAACCTGTAAATCTTAAAAATATAGAGAAGAATCGGCCGCGTATGATACAGGATTCACAGCAAGCACTAAAGAAGAAGCTAAGAATTTAGCTTTAAAAGAAAAGAAAGGCCTAATGGCTGAAAATAAACTCCATGCCGCCTACTCGCGCCATATCGAATAAACGAGACGGAGCATTAACAAAATTAAGCTCAACACCGCATTGCTTTGCCGTGCGCAAGAGGCACAAACAGAGTGAAAGTACTTCACTATTGAATGTAGTCAGGTTTTCTAAATTAAGCGACATTGCTGCTGCAGAAGAGGATTTAACATACTCTTCAAGCTGCGTTCTCGCTTCAATAGTTTGTCCACGATCAAACTCGCCGCTTAATACAAGCTCGCTATCTGACATCGAAACCTGAAACATTAGCTCTCTTGCACCTCAGCCTGACTTGCAACAACTTCATCTACATCAATATTTAAATCGACTGACCAGTTGGCAATAACCTCATCTACGTCTCCTTTGCGCAAACGCATTTGAGCTTCGAACTTATCTCTGAAAGCCAAACCTATATTGATACCAAAAACAATAACGTTCTCCATCAACCATTGATCGCTTTTGTTTTTGTACATTGAATACGTTACTGGGTAGACATTTCCGCTTTGCGTAATCACTTCCATATCGACGGAAGCACGCTTATCACTGCGAGGATTCATCGTTGCCTTAACCACCTTCATATTGAAGGATCCTTGCTCGATAATAGCTCTCGTATAACTCTGAAATAAACTTGACTTAAAAGCTTCGACAAAGCGATTACGCTGATCTTTATCTGCACGTTTTGCATATTTTCCCATCACGCGCGCAGCAATTCGACGAAAATCGATAATACCACTGATAGCCTTTTCCATGTTCGCGTAGAACACTTCTGGGTTTGTTTCGTAACCCTCTTTTTCCGCTTCAAAGGTCGCCAATATCTGAGCAACATTTTGCTCAACCGCTTGCTTTACAACATCCGATTCATCCGCATGAACCTTAGCTGTGAACATGGCAACGAGAAGGAAAACAATACCCGCCAATCGTGCACTAAACATATTTTATCTCTTAAATGTCTGCTTGACCCGATGCGAATGCACCGATCAATTTTTCAAGATTTAAGGCTGACTGCGTATCAAAAATAGTATCGCCGTCTTGCAGATACTCTTCATCAGCACCAACACTTATTGCGACAAACTTATCTCCTAACAACCCAGAGGTTTGAATTGACGCAACACTATCAGTCGTCAAGTTATCGACTTCGGCGTAAATTTCCATTTCCACCAAAGCCATTGCAGATTCTTTATCAAGACTTACATCGCTCACGCGACCTATCGCCACACCAGCCATCGAGACACGTCCACGAACAGACAGACCACCCAGATCATCAAATTGGGCATAGACTTTGTACGAGTCTTTTTGTGAATCGAGCGACAGGCCACTAACTTGCAGTGCGAGAAATATCAGAGCGGCCATTCCTGCGACCATAAACAATCCCACAACTAATTCGACTGATTTGTTATACATACATATTCTCATTTAGTTCCATCAAAGCGATCTTTACAGACCACCGAACATCACTGCAGTAAGCAGAAAGTCTAGACCAAGGATAGCTAATGACGAATAAACGACCGTTTTGGTCGTCGCATTACTAATTCCTTCAGAAGTTGGAATCAGATCATAACCTTGAAAAACCGCGATCCAAGTTACAACCAAACCAAACACTACAGCTTTTATCATGCCATTGAGCACGTCAGCATCAAACTCAACTGCCGACTGCATATTTGACCAGAACGCACCATCGTATACGCCTAACCAGTCGACACTCACAAGCATCCCACCGAAAATCCCAACTGCGCTAAAAATTGCAGCTAGTATTGGCAAAGAAATAAAACCCGCCCAAAAACGCGGTGCAATAATATGACGCATCGGGTCAACACCCATCATTTCAAGACTCGATAACTGCTCCGTTGCTTTCATCAACCCGATCTCTGCCGTTAAAGCAGAACCAGCTCGCCCAGCAAAAAGAAGCGCAGTCACGACAGGCCCCAACTCCCTTACAAGTGTTAACGCGACCATTTGCCCTACCGCTTGCTCTGAGCCGTAGTCCACCAAAATGCTATAGCCCTGAAGGCCGATAACCATGCCGATAAACATGCCAGAAACAATGATAATAATGAGAGAGAGCACCCCGACCTGATAGAACTGTTTCACCAACAGCCCCGTCCCTTTACGAGTGAAACTTAAGCCCATAATGGCGCGCAATAAAAACACGCCTGAACGACCGAGAGCCGAAATAAATTCAATACCTGTACGCCCGAGCTTTTGAATGGACTTAACCACGACTACCCCCTAAACCGAGCAGGTCTGAATCATCCACACCAAGCAAGTCATCTTTATAATCTCGCGCAGGAAAATGAAATGGCACAGGCCCGTCAGGTAAACCGTTAACAAATTGCTTAACTAAGGCAGAATCAGAACGACGTAATTCTTCAGGAGAGCCCGCTCCAATCACGCGACCATCGGCAATAACAATCGCGTGATCACAAATACTCAATGACTCAGCAATATCATGAGAAACAAGAACGCTCGTTAGGCCTAGGGTGTCGTTTAATAAACGAATTAGCTGCACAAGAACTCCCATTGCGATCGGGTCCTGCCCCGCAAAAGGCTCGTCATACATAATTAAGGCAGGATCAAGAACGATTGAACGCGCGAGAGCAACACGACGAGTCATACCTCCAGAAAGCTCTGAAGGCTTCATATCACGCGCACCACGCAAACCCACAGCATTGAGCTTCATGATCACGATGTCACGAATCATATCCTCAGGAAGTTTAGTGTGGGCACGCAAAGGAAACGCGACGTTTTCATAGACGGTCAGATCAGAAAAAAGCGCCCCACTCTGAAAAAGCATGCCCATTTTGGCGCGCGCTTTAAATAACTCGTCGCGACCTAAGGTTTGGAAGTCTTGGCCATCTACCAATACTCGACCACCCTCTGGTCGCAGCTGACCACCAATGAGCTTGAGGAGTGTTGTTTTACCAATACCACTAGGCCCCATAATCGCCGTCACTTTTCCTCTCGGAATGCTCAGACTGAGGCCATTGAAGATTTTTCTATACCCGCGGGAGAAGCTAAGATTTTCGACTTCTATATAGGAGGACAAGCGATTTCCTAATTTATTCTAGTGTTCCTTTGAGGCGTCTGATTGTAGCGACCTCAAGAAAGCATTTACAAGTAAAAACTAAACAAAGCAATTACAGGTCTTATTACTTGCACTGTACCGGTAAGTCTCGCAAAATGCGCGCTTTAACAAAACCTTATAAGAGCAATACCCATTGTTAGTATTCAGTTTAGCCGTAATTATCGGTTTGATAATTTTAATTTGGAGTGCGGACAAATTTGTTGAAGGTGCGGTAGCCACGGCACTCAACCTTGGCATGACACCGATGCTTGTTGGTCTAACCATCGTCGCATTTGGCACATCCGCTCCCGAGCTTATCGTATCAGGCATGGCAGCCCTCGAAGGAGCCAGCACACTCGCCGTTGGAAACGCTTTCGGCTCCAACATTGCGAACATAGCACTAGTGCTCGGTGTAACTACGCTCATTTCTGCTATTCCGATTAAGCTCGGAATACTAAAAATTGAACTACCTATACTTTTGATCGCAACAGCGCTCGCAACGATTGTTATCATTGACGGCCTGCTCGATTTCAACGATGGCTTGATCCTTATTGGCATACTCCTCATCTCGCTCATCGCACTCGCTAAACTCTCTTCCTCTTCTTCAGAATTACCTGAGGAAGTACAAGACAATGAACCCATGGCTCAAACCAAAGCGATCACGATTTTGGTCGGAAGCATTGCAGCCCTTATCTTAAGTTCAAGAATGCTCGTTTGGGGGGCAAGTGGCATAGCAAGTTCGCTTGGAATTAGCGATTTGATCATCGGTTTAACCATTGTCGCGATAGGTACAAGCTTGCCCGAATTAGCGGCATCGATTGCTAGCGCATTGAAGGGTCACCATGACCTTGCTCTTGGCAATATCATCGGCTCTAACTTATTTAACCTACTCGCAGTGCTAGCCATCCCAGCACTGATTGCACCGCCATTTATCGAGCAAGCAAACTTGATTCGCGACTATGGATTCATGTTCACGCTCACTTTCGGCCTTGCTCTTGTATGTTTTATCAACCACCTCTTTAAACGAGAGAAAATTGGAAAACTTGCCGGCACAGTGATGCTAAGCAGCTATATTATCTACCTATTCGTTCTTTATCAGGATTCAGCCAGCACAATTGCATGAATTATATAGACTCTGGAAAACGTACAATTGAAATCGAGCGCGATGCAGTAAACGCTTTGCTCGAACGAATCGATAGCTCATTCGAAAAAGCTTGTGAGTTAATGCTTCAGTGCTCTGGCCGAATTGTTGTGACAGGCATGGGCAAATCAGGTCATATCGCCAACAAAATTGCAGCCACTTTAGCAAGCACAGGCACACCTGCATTTTTCGTTCACCCCGGTGAAGCAAGCCATGGCGATCTAGGCATGATCACCAAACAAGATGTTGTGCTTGCCATTTCTAACTCGGGCCAGACGGAAGAAGTGGTAACTATTCTTCCTCTAATCAAACGCATGGGCGCGCCACTCATCAGCATGACAGGCAAGCAAAGCTCCGCACTCGCGACAGCTAGTGATGTTTCATTAGATATAAGCATCAGCAAAGAAGCTTGCCCCCTGGGACTTGCCCCAACATCAAGTACAACCGTGACGCTAGCCCTTGGTGACGCGCTTGCTGTTGCACTTCTTGAAGCTAGAGGCTTTTCAGAAGAAGACTTTGCCTTCTCTCATCCAGGCGGAAGCCTTGGGCGTAAGTTGCTATTGACTGTGGAGCAACTGATGCACACAGGTGACAGAATTCCAGAAGTCAGCCCTGCTACACCCCTGACCGAAGGGCTATTTGAAATATCGGATAAAGGCTTTGGCCTCACAGCGATTGTGAATGATGCTAACGAGATTCAAGGCCTCTTCACAGACGGCGACCTTCGACGCGCCTTTGATGACAAGCTAGATCTTCACAACACAGAGATCTCAAAAGTAATGACCAAGAACTGCAAAACGATTCAGTCTAAGGCGCTCGCCGCCGAAGCATTGCAAGTCATGGAAGAATACAAGATCACAGGGCTTTTGGTATCTGATGAAGAGAACAAACTAGTTGGCGTGATCCATATGCACGACCTTTTGAAAGCGGGTGTCGTATGAACCATTCAATAAACGAAGCAGCGAAAAATGCTGCAAACAAGATCAAACTTTTAGGTCTCGACGTTGATGGCGTATTAAGCGACGGAAAAATTGTTTTTTCTGCTCAAGGCGACGAGCTAAAAGCGTTTTGCACACTCGACGGCCACGGCATTAAGCTCCTCCAACAAAACGGTATTGAAGTTGCCATTATTACGGGCAGGAACTCGCCTCTTGTCGCCCGCAGAGCAAGAGACTTAGGTATCAAGCATTTAGTTCAAGGACGCGAAGACAAAAAGATTGCACTTGATGATATTCGCCAAGAATTGGGACTCGACTGGGAGCAATGCGCCTATATGGGAGATGATTTGCCTGACCTATCTGCCATCAAGCACTGCGGCCTTGGCATCACCGTCCCGAACGCGCATAGCTTTGTGAAAGAACATGCAGACATGTGCACACAAACAAGCGGAGGCCATGGCGCCGTAAGAGAGGCATGCGACTTCATACTATCAGCGCAAGGTTTACTCGACGACATTCATCAATCATTTTTAAAAAAGTGATATGAGCAAAACCTTTAAACGATCAAAATTCTCATTATTGGCGGTCATCTTACTGGTCGGGGTAAGCCTGTTCTACACCAGCGACATTACACAAACTGAGACGCCAGAACTATTCAGCAATGAAAAGAAACCTTTTGCTTTCGCTAACAATACCTACCTACGGGAATTCGGAGAATCAGGCGAACTAGAACTAGAAGTCAAAGCAGATAAGTCTCTCTACTTTAAAGATGATGCCCTGATTACGACAGAATCTCCAACCATTTGGTATACCAATGAGCAAGGCGACAAATTAAGACTTAACGCAGAATCAGGGCAATTTAACGCCGATACTGGAAACCTATATCTAGAGGATCGGGTCAAGCTTTCTCGTACTAGCTCAGAAGGACAAATCACAACAATCCTTACCCAAGACCTGAATATCGATACACGCAATGACTTTATATCTACTGATCGCGAAGTTAGTATTACTCAGGATAAAAGCACGCTTAAATCTATCGGATTAGAAGCATCGCTCAACGATCGAAAAATCGAACTCTCTCAACGCGTTAGAGGTATTTATGACTTGGCGAATTAATAGCCTAGCTCTAGTCACTTTATTTTTACTCACTGCCACGCACAATGCTCACAGCATTGACGTAGATCGAACCCAACCTATTGAAATTGAATCCGACAGTGCCGTGATCGATGATTCACAGGGTTTTTCGACCTATCGCGGCAACGTTATCATTCGCCAGGGTTCGACAACACTCACCGCAGATAACATCAGTGTTTTTGCTCGTGAACGCGCCGTAACACAAATCATTGCGAATGGTACACCCGCGACATTCAAGCAAACAGACGCCAGTAGCAATATTCAAAACACCAGCGGCCAAGCTGAACAAATCACGTATAAAGCAAAAGATGCTGTTTTGATTTTTAACGGCAACGCCACACTCGCCCAGGACACCAATTCGTTTTCCGGAAATCGCATTGAATACGACATCATGGACAAAGCAATTCGCGCCAAAGGGGATCAAGATAGTGGCAAACGAGTGAAGATTCAGTACTTCCCTCAAGCATCTGAGCCTTCAAGTGAAAACTCCGATTCACAAACCAACGACAATCTAGACCAAGCGAATCCTAATGAAGACACTTCAAGCTAAGCATCTTGCTAAAGCCTACAAAAAACGACAAGTTGTTATCGACGTATCGCTTGAAATCAAAACAGGACAAATTGTTGGCTTGCTTGGTCCGAACGGCGCGGGTAAGACTACCTGCTTTTACATGATCGTTGGCCTAGTATCCAAGGATAAGGGCCAAATCCTCATTGATGACAGAGACATTAGCAACATGCCAATGCATGGGCGCGCAAAAGCCGGTATTGGTTACTTACCACAAGAAGCATCAATATTTCGAAAACTTACTGTATATGAAAATATTCTGAGCGTTCTGCAAACGAGAAAAGAATTAAGCAAGGCCGAACAACGCGAAAAAGCCGATCAATTACTAAAAGAATTTCATATAGAACATATTCGCGACAGCCAAGGTATGGCTTTATCCGGGGGCGAGCGCCGTCGCGTCGAGATTGCGAGAGCTCTCGCAATGGAGCCAGATTTCATTCTACTAGATGAACCTTTTGCAGGGGTTGATCCAATTTCAGTAAGCGACATCAAGCAAATAGTGCGACAAGTTCGCGACCGAGATATTGGCGTACTTATCACCGACCACAACGTGAGAGAGACCTTAGACATTTGCGAACAAGCCTATATTGTTGGCAATGGACACATCATTGCATCAGGCTCGTCTGAGCAAGTATTAGAGAACAAAAAGGTGCGCGAGGTTTACCTTGGCGATGAATTTACAATTTAAAACCAAATTCCCTGTGCAATTACCAGTGAAAAAAGGTTTAACTAAGTTCATCAAAAACTCGTTCAAATTCTTCTCGGAAGTTCTTAAAATAGAAGATATGACATTACGTGCTGGACAAGCACATAGAGAATTCGTTCGACAATGACAAAAACACTGAAAAAGTTAGGATGACCGACTGATGGTAATGAAGGCATCCCTACAACTCAAAATGGGGCAAAGTCTTACAATGACGCCCCAGCTGCAGCAGGCTATTAAACTGCTTCAGCTATCGACTCTAGATCTTCAGGCGGAAATCCAAGAAGCATTGGAATCAAACCCAATGCTAGAAATGATTGAAGACAGTCCTGAGACGCCAAATAGCGAGTCAGAGCAAAATTCAAAAAATGAACAATCTAGCGAAGTATCAAATTCAGAAGTCGAGCCATCACGAGATCTTCACGAAAGCGAACGCGATGAATTTAGCGATTCGATACCAACCGATTTACCTGTCGATACTGCATGGGAAGACATCTACCAAACAAGTGGCCCAGCAAGCTCTGGCACAATGCCAGATGAGAACGACAGCGATTTCGAAAGCAGAAATTCAATTAGCGAGTCTCTGAATGATCACCTGCTATGGCAACTTAATCTAACACCATTTTCTGACCGCGATCGTTTAATTGCAGAAACAATTATTGATGCGATTGACATGGAAGGCTATCTACAAAATACCATTGAAGATATTCATCAAGGTCTATTTAACGAAGAAGATGAAGATCCAGTCGAACTAGAAGAAGTTCACGCAGTTCTGAAGCGTGTTCAACATTTTGACCCAGCAGGCGTGGGCGCAAAAGACCTTCAAGAATGTCTAATGCTTCAGTTACGTCAACTAGATCCCGACACTGAGTGGCTACCGCAAGCCAAGCTTGTCGTCAGCCACTATATCAATCTGCTGGGTAGTCGCGATTACGCACAGCTCATCAGAAGAAGTCGTCTTAAAGAAGACGATTTGAAAGAAGTTCTTCGCTTGATCCAATCGCTAAACCCTCGCCCAGGCGAGTCAGTGATTCAAGCGGAACCAGAATACGTTGTTCCCGACGTCGTGGTGAAAAAGGTAAATGGGCGCTGGAAAGTAGAGCTCAATCCAGAAATCGCACCTAAGATTCGCGTAAACAACAGCTACGCTGGCTTTATAAAACGTGCAGATAATAGCAACGACAACAACTTCATGAAGGACCAACTTCAAGAAGCTAAGTGGTTTATAAAAAGCCTCCAAAGCAGAAACGAGACTTTGCTCAAAGTTGCAAGCAAAATTGTTGCACATCAACAAGGCTTTTTAGACTATGGTGAAGAAGCAATGAAACCGCTTATTCTCCATGATATAGCCCAAGCAGTTGATATGCATGAATCCACAATTTCTCGCGTAACAACGCAAAAGTATATGCACACACCGCGTGGCATCTTTGAGCTGAAGTACTTCTTCTCAAGCCATGTTGGGACGACTTCTGGCGGCGAATGCTCATCGACGGCAATACGCGCTATCATTAAAAAATTAATTGCTGCTGAAAATCCTAAGAAACCTCTTAGCGACAGCAAAATTGCAGACCTACTCAAAGATCAAGGCATTAACGTTGCTCGCCGTACTATTGCAAAGTACCGCGAAGCGATGTCAATCCCGCCTTCTAACGAAAGGAAGCGTTTAATGTAAGAAGCTGTATATTCGCAAGACTTGTTAGAAGCATCCGCGGAAATTTCTTCCGCAAAAAACCAACAAGGAGACATTTATGCAAGTAAACATCACCGGTCACCACGTTGAACTAACAGATTCAATGAAAAACTACGTTACTGACAAGCTAGAGAAGCTTGAGCGTCACGTGGACGGTATAACAAATGTGCAGGTCACCCTTTCAGTGGAAAAGCTAAGACAAATTGCGGAAGCCACACTTCACATTAGCGGCGCAGACATTCACGGTACTGCAGAAGACGAAGATATGTATACATCTATCGATAAGCTTATAGACAAGCTTGATCGACAGATACTGAAACACAAAGAAAAACAAGTTGCGCGCTCGCATGGGGCCGTGTAGCTACTCGTAGTATTGGAAGAAAAATGAACGAAGGTTCAATTACTATTAGCTCTATTCTTGTTCCGGGACTGACTCGCGTCAGTTTCCCGGGCACTAGCAAGAAAAAAACACTAGAGCATATCGCAGCTGCAATTTCACAAGAAATCCCCGAGCTGTCTGAAGAAGATTTATTCGAAAATCTAATTGCCCGTGAGAAATTAGGTAGCACTGGAATCGGACAAGGAATTGCCATCCCTCACAGCAGAATGTTGAGATGCTCAAAAGTCATAGGCGCATTATTTACACTTGAACAAGATATCGCGTTTGACGCAATCGACAACCAACCAGTTAATCTACTGTTTGTTCTGATCGTTCCTAAAGAAGCAAGCAGCGAACATTTAGAGTTACTTAGCCAAATAGCGGAAAGATTTAATGACTCTTCTTTTTGCAATAAACTACGTGCTGCATCATCTGATTCTGAGCTTTATACGTTAATGACTGAAAGCTAACTGCCTTACTGTGGAGGCACCATGAAACTCGTAATTATTAGTGGCCGATCGGGCTCAGGTAAGAGTACTGCCCTCCATGTTTTAGAAGACTTAGGCTATTACTGCATCGACAACCTACCTGTCGGTTTGCTCTTAGAGCTTGGCTCACAATCAGCAAGACAAACAGATGAGCGCTTGGCAAAAGTTGCCGTGAGCATTGATGCCCGCAACCTACAAAGCGGCATAGAAAACTTCCCTGCTTTTTATCAAGCCTTTCAAAATCAGAATATCGAAACAGACATTATCTTTCTTGACGCGGATAGCGAAACACTCATAAAGCGCTTTCATGCGACACGAAGAAAACACCCTTTAAGCTCTCCCGACATTTCCTTAAGCGAAGCCATCAACAAAGAGAGCGTTTTATTAGAACCCATTTCCAGGCAGGCTGACCTCAATATAAATACAAGCGACATGTCTTTGTATGAATTGCGTGACCATATCAAACTACGAGTAGCAGGCAGAGCTACACAAGAAATGGCCCTACTATTCCAATCGTTTGGATTCAAACACGGCGTGCCTAGCGATGCAGATTATGTTTTTGACGTTCGATGCCTCCCTAATCCGTACTGGGACCCATCTCTACGCGTATTCACGGGGCTCGACAAACCTGTTGAAGATTTCTTAAGTTCACATTCAGAAGTCGAGGAAATGGAGTCTTCAATTATTACTTTCCTCGACAAGTGGATTGATCAATTCGCCTCAAATAACCGCAGCTATATGACAATTGCCATTGGCTGCACAGGCGGCCAGCATCGTAGCGTTTATTTATGCGAAAAAATCGGAGCATACTTTAAGCAATCTCACAAAAGCGTGTTGATTCGCCACAAAGAACTATCCGCTCCAATGAAAACCCAATAAAATAAATTCTAAGAAAACACTGAGACTTCAAAGGGAATCGAATGCTTCGCGAAACTGTCGAAATTATCAATGATCTTGGACTGCATGCCCGAGCAGCAGCCAAATTCGTGGAATGCACCGGTCATTTTGAAAGCAGTTTTACCATCACAAAAGACGATAGAGAAGTTGACGGAAAAAGCATCATGTCTGTCATGATGCTTGCAGCCAGCAAGGGCACCCAGATAACGATTACTGTTGATGGCGCGGATGAAGAGCAAGCCATGAATGCCTTGAAAACATTGATCAATAATCGGTTTGATGAAGAAAGTTAACTCTAATTCGTTATAACTTATCCTATTAAGCCATTGTTTTCTTAAGAAATTAATCAACCGATCTGCACGCCATACGCTATACTCATAGCTTAAACAAACTTTCGGCGTTCCCATGGCAAGCTACTCTAACAATCAGACACCAGAGCAACACTGGCGCTCCATTTCGGATGCCATTGAAGCCGGCTCTCTGAAGCAAGTAGCTCGCATTATTAATAAGAGCTTATCGACGAGCGATGTCGCTCACCTCATCGAGTCTTCTCCACCTAAACAGCGTAATATTATTTGGCAGCTCGTCGATGATGATTATCGCGGAGAGGTTCTTCAAGACCTAAGCGAAGACGTCCAAGCCTATTTCTTGAGCAAGTTAAATGCGCAAGAACTTATCGACGCCACCGAAGATCTCGATACAGATGACCTAGCAGACATACTGCAGAACCTACCTGAAGCTGTCATTGGCGAAGTCCTAGACTCCATGGACAGCCAAGACCGGGAACGTGTCGAGGAAGTCCTCGCCTACGAGGAAGATACTGCCGGTGGCCTGATGAACACCGACACGGTAACTATCCGTGCGGACATCACAATGGACGTTGTTCTGCGCTACTTGCGAAGACACCGAAGCCTACCCGAGATGACAGATAGTCTTCTCGTTGTTAGCCGAAATGGTGTTTTGGTCGGTATCCTTCCACTAACTACGATGTTGGTATCTAGCCCAAGTGCTACGGTTCGTGAGGTCATGGAAACAGACATCACGACAATCAACGTCAATATGCCAGATAGCGAAGTCGCGAATGTATTCGAACGTCAGGACTTGGTCACCGAACCAGTCGTGAAC